>NZ_PEGG01000076.1 GCF_002737765.1 Caulobacter sp. B11
AGGCCTGTCCGCGATGAGCGTGCTGGAAAGCTTCGCCGCGTGGCTGGACCTGCGTCTGGCCGAGGCGACGCGGGTCGGGATGGACCTGGCGTTCCGCGATCGGCCCTTCGATATCGACCCCGGGCGCAAGCCGCCCTTGGTCGGCTGGGAGCATCGCTTCATCCAGCCCGGCGCGCCCGAGCCGCGCGGCAAGATGTGGACCGTGTATCGCCTGCATGACCAGACGCCGGCCCAGACGGCCAAGCGCCGCATGGCGGGCGGCGACCTGACGCCCCTGCTCGACACCCTGGGCTATCTGGGCGTCTTCGACGGCGAGCCGGCGCTGTTCTGCGACAAGACCCGAAAGCGATAGCCGACAAACCAGTCACCGCATTTCGTCCGGGTCATGGCCGACGCGTGAACCTCAGGCCCGAAAGGGCCGTCGTGGTGGCGCCGCCGGCCCTGAGCACCAGAACATTCCGTCCTGCCTGCAAGGAAACAACGCCGGGCAAATCAGCGGGCGAACCGCCGTTCACCGCCACAGACAGCCTGCCTCCGGCGCCCGCCCCCACGGCCTCGACGGCGAACTGGCCGGCCTGATCGGCGAGGATCGTATAGCGCAGCCATTCGCCCTCCGAGAAATCGGCGACCTGCACCGCTCCATCAGCATCCCGGCCGATGTCCACGCCGTCGTTGCGATAGGTTCGACCCGTATTCCACAGAGTGCGATCGCCGCCCGTCGAGACGTGCAGATTGGCGAGGTCCCGGTCGCTATAGGCCAGGCCAGGCGGCCCAAGGTCATAGTCGACCGCCGCGACGACTCCCCCCGCGGACGTCAGGCGATGATCCCTAAAGGGCAGGACCGCGTCGGACCTCGGCTGCCGCAGCATGGCGTCGATGACATCCGAATGGACCGTAGTGTTCTCAAACCGCACGTCGCGTGAGGCCAGTGTCATCAGAGCGGCATAGGCGGCGTCCGGCTCAGGCCTGGGCCCCTTGCCGGTGAGATAGGCCACGACGGCCCCATAGCCGGGGTTGGGGACCACCTCGAGCGGCTGGTTGAAGCCGATTTTCTTCAGCGGCCAAAAGGCCCAGCCGATCTCGTGCCGCTCGACCAGGGCGATGGCGTCGGTGAACCAGGCGTTGGAGTTCTCCCCCGACTCGCCGAGCCACACCGGCAACCCCGTGTCTTGCCGCAGCTTGAGGATCGGGGCGACCGAGGCCTCGTCATTGAGGTTCCAGTACTTGTGGAACGACAGGGCCATGTTGCCGTCCCACGCGGCCGGGAGTCCCTTGTAATTATTGCCCCAGCAATTGCCCTCAAGGATCAGCATGTGGCGCTGGTCGACCTTGCGGATCGCGGCGGTGATCTGCCGATAGTGCTCCCACAGCGGCGCATTGGCGGTGTCGTCGCAGCCATGGCCGCCCCCCTTGGGCGGGTCGAAGTCCCAGTTGGGCTCGTTGATCAGGTCATAGGCGCCGAGGGCCGGCTCGTCCTTGTAGCGACGGGCCAGTTCGCCCCACAGGGCCGCGACCTTGCGGCGATTGGCCGGGCTGTCCCATAGGGAAGGCTTGGCCGGGTCGCGGTCCGAAATCGCCAGATCGCTCCCCTGTCCGCCTGGGGCGGCGTGCAGATCCAGGATCAGATAGAGGCCATTGGCCTTGGTCCAAGCCAGAAGTGCGTCGATACGCGCGAAGCCGTCTTCCTTCCAGCTGTCGACGCCCGGCGCCGGTTCGTCCTCGACCGCCGGGGTCAGAAGGGCATAGTGCAGCGGCAGGCGGACCGAGTTGAATCCCCAGGCCCCCATGGCGTCGATATCCGCCTTGGTCGTGTGGTTGTCGAGCCAGGCGCGATGCACCCGCGCCTCACGCTCCGGCCCGATCAGGTCGGCGATCCGACGGCGGATCACATGCTCCTGGCCCAGCTCGCCGAGCTGCAGCATGTAGCCCTCCTGCAGCATCCAGCCACCAAGCCCCATGCCGCGCAGGATCACCGACCGCCCGCTCTCGTCGACGATGCGGCCCTTGTCGGCGCGCAGATAGGACAGAGCCTGGGCCGCCGCCGGCGAGGCGGCCAGCAGCGCGGCGGTCAGACTCAAAGCAAGAGCGCGCTTCATCGGGCGGATCTCCCTGGCTCGCGTCGCGTTTCTGTTGGCGCGACGTCGCGATGCGAGGATGGCGGCAACTGACAACGTTGTCCATCAGCGCCGAACCAAGCGCTTGGGACGTCATGGAACTGGGCTGATAGTCCATCAACGGGGGCGAGAGCCATGCAGGAATCAAAGCTCAAGGTCGGAGTCGATGTGCCCTGGGTGACCAGTTGGAGCGCCGAGGAAAGTCTTGGCGTGCGTCCCTGCCCCAGCATCGGCGGCCGGCTGGCCATCTGCCAGGCCGAGCGGCCCGGACAGGGCAAGCCGCAATATTCGATGAATCACTTTCGCCGCCAACGCGAGACCGTGCGCGGCATGCTCTGCCCCATGTGCGGCCAGCCGACAGAGGCCGGCGATCGCTGGACGCAGATCGCCAAGCGCACCAGCGCCGGCGTCCTGCGCGCCAGAGGCCTGAGCGCGGCCCTGCCCGCCGGATTGCCCGACGCACGGGTCGTAATCGACGCCGGTTCGATCGCGCCGCTGCACAAGGCCTGTGTGGAACGGTCGCTGGAACATTGTCCGCACCTGCGCGCTCACCCCGGCGTCGAGGTGATGGCCTGGCCAGAGCGCTGGTCGGTGGCGCCGTTGATGGTTCGGGCCGAGGTTCCGGCGGCGCCCCTGGCCGTGCTGGCCGCGCCCCGGCCGGCGCCCGGTCCGGTCGCGGTGGTCGGCTTTCTTCAGCTGTTTGGCGTCACCGATATGGCGGACCCAAGGTGGCGGCGCGGCTTGCGGAAATGAGGCGTCACAGGCCACCCGCCTGAACCCAGGACATGGGGCCCCCTTGGCGGTGGTTGTCGATCACTCTGCCGAACTAGCGGCGAGTGCGGCCCTTGCGTTCTTCCTGTTGAGGATGAAGGCTGCGGATATAGGTCAGCACGTCGGCGATCTCGCCTGCGGTCAGGACCCGCTTGGGCATGCGGTAGTGCCCAACCTCGCTGATCGCCTCCAGCTCCCAGTCGAGTCGCTTGTCTTCATACCGCCGGGCCACTTCGCGGAACGGCGGCGCGTCGGGATTGGGACTCATCCCACTGGCGCCAACCGCATGGCAGGCGTCGCAATTGCCCTGGATAACCGCCGCGCCGCGGGTGGCCGAGCCCACCGGCTCGCCTTCGGATGTCCGGGCTGAAGCGGCTCCCGAGAGCGCCAGGGCCGCGACGAGAACCGGAAGGACGGCAGCGAAGGTCATGGGCGGGGATCCAGGCTGCGCACATAGGCGGTGAGCTCGGCGACTTCGTCGGCGTCGAGAGTGGCGCTGGGCATGCGCGGATGGGTGACGCGCGAGCCCTCCTCAGGCGGACGGTCCGGCGGCAGCATGCCAAGGGCCAGCATTCGGGGGAGATCACCGGCGGCATAGCGCAAGTGCAGATCGCGGAACGGCGGAGCGTCGGCCAGCGGACTGTTCTGGGTCTCGACAGCGTGGCACCCGCCGCAGTGCCGCTTGGCCAGCGCCCGCCCCGCCTGTATCTGCGGCGAATCCTCGGCCCGGGCCTCGACCGCCACCACGGCCAGCACCGCCACGGCGCCCGTCGCCAGCCAAGCGTGTCGTAAACGGTTCATGTCATAAAACCTCTTGGCGCGATCTGACGACTGAGACCGCGAGGCGCGACGCCACGCCTTGATCTGAATCAAGTCGACCCTAGCCGCATTTCACCTGCTGGACGATCCCCGTGTCGGCATTGAACAGGATGTTCAAGCGGTCCTCGCGGAAATCCATGGTCACCGGGCAGGTGGTGCAAGCGACCCGCCAGCGCGACGGATCGACCGGCGCGGGAAGTTCGGTGCGGTTCTTGCCCAGAAAGGCCTGGGCCTCCTTCAGTCCGCACTGGTCACGCGCCGCCTCGGGCGCGCGGGGCAGAACGATGGCCGGCGGTCCGGTGGGCGTGGCGGGCGGCGGCATCGGCGCCGGCTCTGGCGGCGCGCTGGAACAGGAGGCCAGGAACACGAGCGCGCCCAGCGCCAGGATTGTCCGCTTCATGCTGTTTC
>NZ_PEGG01000077.1 GCF_002737765.1 Caulobacter sp. B11
AGGCGGGTGTGGGCCACCTTGTCCTTGGAGGCGACCTTGGGGTCGACGCGAGCATCATCTTCAGGCCGGCGAACAGGCTGTTTTCATTGGAGCCAGATCCGCGGTCGGCCGGCTCGAAGCACAGCAGGCGAAGCTTGGGATCGTCCTTGCCCTCGTACCAGGCGGCCACGAAGGGGTTCCACAGGCGCTCGACCACGGCCGGTCGGTATTGACCGTCATCCGGCCGCTGACCGTCGCGAACAGGTCGTGGCCCTTGCCCACGAAGTGAAGGTCGGCGGCGACGCCGGCCCCGACCGCGCCGACCAGGTCGGTTTCGGAGCTGCTGAAGAACCAGATCGGTCCGCCTTCATCGCCCTCGATCTGGGCGGTCATCGGCTGTGAGCGGCCGCTGTCAACGTCGGGCAGGCCGACCATCACCGTGCGGTCCGATTTCAGCGCCTTCCAGAACTTGGCCACCAGTTCAGCTTCGTGGGTCATGCGGTATCTCCTGATTGGAGGCCTTCCAACGAACCGGATGGCGCGACGTTCCGAAAAAGGGCGTCAGGCGGCGCTCAGGAACGCGCCCAGGCCGCCCGCAACAGGGCCCGGATCTCGTCGTCGACCTCGGACGGCGAGGCGAGGGCGACCTTGGCCTTGAGCCGCTCCGACCAGCTTTCCTTGCCGGGCGCCGCCAGTCGCGGGGAGGCCTCCGGCGGCAGGGCCAGGCCCAGCAGGGCGCCGCCGCCCTTCAGGGGCTTGGCGGCCGCGAACTGCACCTTGGCGGACCAGGCCGTGAACCCCTTGCGCTGGCCCGTGACCAGGCCGTCGAGATCAGCGACCGCCGCTTCGAGGACTTGCAGGATCGCCGCCGAGGCCGGGTCGGTCCACAGGGCCGCGCGCAGGGCGTCGGGCTCATCCCAGCCCATCTCGGACGGAAAGGCCTCGGCCAGGATGTGGGCGCAGCGATTGACGCCAAGCCCGTGATGCTCTTTCAGCCAGTTGACCCGCGCCCGCGGCCGGGTCTCGGGGCAGGCGCGGGCGATCGTCACCCATTGGGCCAGGGTCTTGCCGGTGTCGCGCTCGAGACTGGCCTGGACGGAGGCGAACCACGTCTTCTGGCGCTCGGTCAGGGTCTGCGGCGGCTTGGCGCTCTTGGTCGTCATGGCTTGCGCCTCCCCCGTGGTTTGCTAGGACACGGCAGCCTTTGGTGGTGCGCGTGACGGGCGCTGAAACCGGCGACCACTTTCAGCTGTCACGCTTGCAAGGAGACGGCCATGAGCCTTCATGGAACCTACGATCCCGACAACATCTTCGCCAAGATCATCCGGGGCGAAATTCCGGCGGTGAAGGTGTTCGAGGACGACCAGGTCCTGGCCTTCATGGACGTGTTTCCCCAGTCGCGCGGCCACATGCTGGTGATCTCCAAGACCTCCCGGGCCCGCAATCTGCTGGAAGCCGAGCCCAAGACCCTGGGGCGGCTGATCGGCGCCACCCAGAAGGCCGCCGCCGCCGTCGCCGCCGCGCTCAAGCCCGACGGGGTGGTGGTCACCCAGTTCAACGGCGCGCCGGCCGGCCAGACCGTGTTCCACCTGCATTTCCACGTCATCCCGCGCTACGAGGGCGAGGCCCTGGGGCGGCATGGGGCGGCATGGCGAGGCCATGGCCGATGTCGAAGCCCTCAAGACCCTGGCCGAGACGATCGCGGCCGCGCTTTAGGAGGACCTGTTGCCGATGGCGCTGTTGGCGGCGATGATCAGGGCTCGCAGCTGAATGGGTTTGGCGATGTGGTCCACCATCCCGGCCGCCAGGCATGAGGCGATGTCGTCTGTCGAGGTCGCCGCCGTCATGGCGATGATCGGGGTTTGGGCCTCTTCGCCGCCCGAGGCCTTGATCCGGCGACAGGCGGTCAGCCCGTCCATGATCGGCATGTGCAGGTCCATGAAGATGGCGTCATAGGGGGCTTGGCCTGCTCGCGTCACGGCGTCCTCGCCGTTTTCGGCGGTGTCGACCTGAAAGCCCGCCGCCTCCAGCATCTGGCTGGCGATCTGCCGGTTCATGGGATGGTCGTCGACCACCAGAAGGCGATGGCCTTGCACGGTCTCCGGCGGCGACGGGGCAACCTCGGTGCGGTCCAGCCGCGTCATGGGCGCCTTCATCACGAAGCTGGACCCCATGCCGACGGTGCTCTCGACCGTCAGGCTGCCGCCCATCAACTCGACCAGGGAGCGTGAAATCGCCAGGCCAAGGCCCGCGCCGGAGAAGGGCCGGGTGGGGGTGCTGTCGATCTGGGAGAAGGGCCGAAACAGCAGCGACAGGTTGTCGGGCGAGATCCCCAGGCCGGTGTCGGTCACCTGGAAGGTCACGTCATCGACGCCGGGGACGAGGCTGGGCCGGACTCTCACCGACAGGGTGATGTCGCCGCGCCGCGTAAACTTGGCGGCGTTGCTGAGCAGCTTGAACAGGATCTGCGCCAGGCGGCTTTCGTCGGTGCTGTGCAGGAAGGTCCCGGGCATGTCGATCTCGGTGCGCAGCACGATCGGCCGGTCGCCGAGCAGAGGCAGGATCAGGGCCGAGACGCGTTCGACGACGGCCGGGATCGAAACCGGTCCCGGATTGAGGTGCACCTGACCGTGCTCGAAGCTGGAATAGTCGAGCACGTCGTCGATCAGCGACACCAGAACGCCGCAGGAGGCCTGGATCGCCGCCAGGGGCTCAAGCGTGAACGTCGGCATGGCCCGGTTCGCACCGAGCAACTGGACGTGGCCGCTGATGCCGTTCAAAGGCGTGCGCATCTCATGGCTCATCACCGCCAGGAACCGGCTCTTGGCGCGCGCGGCGGTCTCGGCGTCGCGTCGCGCGGCGCGGGCCGCCGACAGGGCCCGCTGCAGACCGTTCTGAGCGCGGGTTCTTTGCGACAGCACGCTGATGATCACCAGGGCGCAGAACTGGATCGAGGCCAGATAGGTCTGCAGGGCCAGGATCCGGCTGGACAGGTCGCTGTACTGGGCTGCGATCGGACCATGACCCAGGGTGGTGCTGGCCGCGCCGAGGTACGCGAACCCGGCGATGGTCAGGATCGCTCGCGGCGGATCCAGCTGCAGCAGGACGGCCAGCAGCAGCGGGAAGCTGAGATAGAGCGGGGCGTTGGGAAGGAAGTGGAAAAGGGTCGCCGAGACGAGAAGCGCGGCGGTGATCAATTGCAGCGGCGGCAGCCCCGAGGCTTGTCGCGGCACGGTGTAGCGATGGGCCCTGGCCAGCAACAGCGTCGCCGGCGCGCCGATCATCATGCCCAGGAAATCGCCCAGGGCCCAGGCGGTCCAGATCGTCTGGAGATCACCGTCGATCAGCTGGGCCGTCAGGACCGCCCCAAGGGTGCCGACCATCAATGTGGTCGGCAGAACCGCCAGCAGGGTCATGCGCCACAGGCGGCTGAAGCGGTGAATGTCCAGGCCCGCGCCGCAAACCTGCCGGATCAGGAAGGCGGCGGTCACCGACTCGAGCAGGTCGCAGCCCGCGATCAGGGCCGCTTGAGCCGGAATACTGCCCGTCAGCAGGGCGGCCATGCCGTCAATCAGGGTGCAGACCAGCAGCAGGGGAATGGCCGAGGCGCGCGGCAGCAGCAGAAGGGCCGCCGCCAGCAGGCCATTATTGACCCAAAGAACCGCCAGGCCGCCGGCCCCGACGGTCATGGTGTAGGCTACCGTGGCGGTGATCGCATAGGCTGCCAGGAACGCCAGCGGCGACCATGATGGGCGTACTGTCTGGGCCGGGCGGAACAGGCTGAGCCAGGTTGTTCGCACCCCAGCGCCCTCTTACTGACAACACATCAAAGCTCTATTGATTTGACGCGGCTGTAAAGTTCCTTGGGTAGCGGTTTCGGACTCGTGAACCCTTATAGTGAAGAGGCCCGGATCACTCCGGGCCTCTTGTCCGATTGTCCTATTCGACCAGGGCGGGTTCGGACTTGTCCTGGTCTCCGGCGGCGGCCTTGCTGGCCTTCTCCGGGGTGCTTTCGATCTCGAAATCGATCTTGCCGTCCTTGAGCACCACCTTGACGTGGCCGCCACGAACCAGGCGACCAAACAGGATGTCGTCGGCCAGGGGCTTCTTGATGTGCTCCTGGATGACCCGGCCCAAAGGTCGCGCCCCGTAGAGTTCGTCGAAGCCGTTCTTGGCCAGCCAGTCGGCGGCGTCGTCGGCCAGCGAGATCGTCACGTTCCGGTCGGCCAACTGGGCCTCCATCTGCATGACGAACTTCTGCACCACCATGCGGATGATGTCCTGGGTCAGCGGCTTGAAGGCCACGACCGCGTCGAGGCGGTTGCGGAACTCCGGCGTGAACAGGCGCTTGAGGGCGGCCTCTTCCTCGCCCTCGACCTTGGAGCGGCCAAAGCCGATCGACTGGCGTTGGGCGTCCGAGGCGCCCGCATTGGTGGTCATGATCAGGACCACGTTGCGGAAATCGACCTTCTTGCCGTTGGAGTCGGTGAGGACCCCGTGATCCATGACCTGCAGCAGGATGTTGTAGACGTCCTGGTGGGCCTTCTCGATCTCGTCGAGCAGCACGACCGCGTGCGGATGCTGATCGACGGCGTCGGTCAGCTGCCCGCCCTGATCATAGCCGACATAGCCGGGAGGGGCGCCGATCAGGCGGCTCACGGTATGGCGCTCCATGTACTCCGACATGTCGAAGCGGATCATCTCGATGCCGAGCGTCAGGGCCAGTTGCTTGGCGGCCTCGGTCTTGCCGACGCCGGTCGGGCCGCTGAACAGGAACGAGCCGATCGGCTTGTCCGCGTCGCGCAGTCCGGCCCGGGCCAGTTTCATGGCCGAGGACAGTTGCTGGATGGCTTCGTCCTGACCAAACACCGAGCGCTTCAGGTCGATCTCGAGTTCCTTGAGGGCCTCGGTGTCCGACTTGCTGACCGACTTGGGCGGAATGCGGGCGATCTTGGCCACGACGGCCTCGATCTCCTTGACGCCCAGAACCTTCTTGCGACGGCTCTCGGGCAGCAGCATCTGGCCGGCGCCGGCCTCGTCGATCACGTCGATCGCCTTGTCGGGCAGCTTGCGGTCGGTGATGTACTTGGCCGACAGCTCCACCGCGACCTTCAGGGCCTCGTTGGTGTATTTCAGCTTGTGGAAGTCCTCGTAGTAGGTTTTCAGGCCCTTGAGGATCTTGATGGTGTCTTCCACCGTCGGTTCGTTGACGTCGATCTTCTGGAAGCGTCGGACTAGGGCCCGATCCTTCTCGAAGTGCTGACGGAACTCCTTGTAGGTGGTCGAGCCCATGCAGCGCAGGGTTCCCGAGGCCAGGGCCGGCTTGAGCAGGTTCGAAGCGTCCATCGCCCCGCCGCTGGTGGCGCCCGCGCCGATCACCGTGTGGATCTCGTCGATGAACAGCACCGCATTGGGATGGTTCTCGAGTTCCTTGACCACCTGCTTGAGGCGTTCCTCGAAGTCGCCGCGATAGCGGGTGCCGGCCAGCAACGCGCCCATGTCGAGCGAGAAGATGGTGGCTTCCGCCAGGACCTCGGGCACCTGATGGGTAATGATCTTGCGCGCCAGGCCCTCGGCGATGGCGGTCTTGCCGACGCCGGGTTCGCCCACCAGGAGCGGGTTGTTCTTGGTGCGGCGGCACAGGATCTGGATCGCCCGCTCCACCTCGTTGGCGCGGCCGATCAGCGGGTCGACCTTACCCTGACGGGCCTTTTCGTTGAGGTTGACGCAATAGGCCTCGAGCGCCTCGCCGCCGGTCTTGGCGTTGGGCTTTTCGGGATCTTCCTCGACCGTGGCGCCCTTGGACGGCTTGGGCTCAGAGGCCCCGGCCTTCTTGGCGATGCCGTGGGCGATGAAGTTCACCGCGTCGTAGCGGGTCATGTCCTGCTCTTGCAGGAAATAGGCGGCATGGCTCTCGCGTTCCGAGAAGATCGCCACCAGCACATTGGCGCCGGTGACCTCTTCGCGGCCCGAGGACTGCACGTGAATGACGGCGCGTTGGATGACGCGCTGGAAGCCGGCGGTGGGCTTGGCGTCATCCTCGTCGTCGACGACCAGCGAGGCCAGTTCGACGTCGAGATAGTTGACGAGGCTCTTCTTGAGAGCGGCGAGGTCGACATCGCAGGCGCGCATCACGCCGGCCGCGTCGTCGTCATCAGTGAGCGACAGCAGCAGGTGTTCCAGCGTGGCGTATTCGTGCTTGCGCTGATTGGCGTAAGCGACGGCGCGATGCAGGGATTCTTCGAGGGGGCGCGAAAAAGAGGGCAAGGCGGGGCTCCTTAGTCCTTTTCCATGGTGCACTGCAGTGGGTGCTGATGCCTGCGGGCTGAATCGATCACCTGCGCGACCTTGGTCTCGGCGACTTCATAAGTGAAGACCCCGCAAACCCCAACGCCGTGCTGGTGCACGTGCAGCATAATCCGGGTCGCATCTTCGCGCGACTTGTTGAAAAAACGTTCAAGTACGTAAACGACGAATTCCATAGGCGTATAATCGTCGTTCAATATCAGTACGCGATACAACGAAGGCTTTTGCGTCTTCGGCTTCACA
>NZ_PEGG01000078.1 GCF_002737765.1 Caulobacter sp. B11
GCCGCGCTCTCGCACCCGGGTGACCTGGTCCAGATCCAGTTCGACGGCGATGACCTCATGGCCCGACCCCGCCTGATGAAGAACCTCGCCGCCGGGCCCGAACACGCCCGACAGGCCAACGCCCAGTTGGCCGGCGGTATTGATGTCGACGAAATAGACCTGATTGGTCACCGCGCTGGCGCGGGCGACGGCCAGTTCGGCCTCTCGGTCGATGGTGTTGGTCATGCCCGGATGGATGATGACCTCCGCCCCCATCCAGGCCAGGGTCCGGGTCGTCTCCGGGAACCACATGTCGTAGCAGATCGACAGGCCGAACCGGCCGACACCGGGCACGTCGAAAACCACGAACTCGCTTCCGGGAGTCACCCCCTGCTCATAGGGCAGGAAGGGGAAGATCTTGCGATAGCGCGCCACGACCTGACCGGTCGGGTCAATCACCGGGGCGGTGTTATAGACCCGCCCGCCGTCCGCCTCGAACAGTGAACCGGGCACCAGCCAGACCCCGGCCGCGCGCGCGGCGGCGCACATCTTGGCCTCCGCTTCGCCAGGCAGCGGCTGGGCGTGGGCGATGGACGCGCCGAACACGGACAGTTCGCCGAGCACCACCATATCGACCCAGGGCAGGCGCGCCTTCACGGCCGCGATCTCGGCCGCGATGCGGTCGCCGTTGTCGCCCTTGCCAAGCTGCAGTTGAAGACCGGCGATACCGATAGGGCGCATGGGAACTCTCTTGGTCGGGCCAGGCGGCCCTTGGACCCTTAGAGTGACCGCCCGAGCCGCTGGCCCATAGCGCCAGTCGCAGGCCGAGTATGGAGCCAGATTGAGGCCCTATTGCATCTAGAGGGAGAACTGGCCCCAAGGACTCAAGGGAGGTCCGCGCGGCGAATGACGGCCGAATCCACCAGGCGGCCGCCGGCGTCGAACCAGCCGATACGGTCTCCGGTGATCGTCGTCATCAGCCGGGAGGTCTCGCCATAGCTCCACCGGTTCCACTGGCGGCACCAGAAATCGCCCTCAACCCACCAACGGCCTTCGTCGCAGTCTTCGTTGGCGTAGCCGGCGCGGCCCGACATCTGGCCGCCGGGCAGCAGCTCGATCGTGCACGGGTCGCCATAGACCGTCTTGCACAGCAGCACGGCGCCGGACATCGCGGTCTCCAGCGCCGGGCCCGCCAGATGGGCGCTGGCGGTATCGGGAAAGGCATGGGCCGTCCCCGGAAGATCCCGCATCAGGTCGGCCAGGGCCGCCACACCCTGGCGGATGCGGTCCAGGGGCAGACTGGTGACTCCCAGTCGGAAGATGTTCCGGGGTGCCTTGCCCTCGGCGAAATAGGGGCCGACCGGCTCGATCAGCACGCCCCGCCGCTCGGCCTCGGCCGCGAACGCCTCGACGTCGAGATGGTCAGGGCCCCGCACCCAATAGGTGGCCCCGCCGCGCAAGGGCGCGATGGCCACGGCGTTCTGGAGATAGTGATTGAGGGCGTCGCGCAGCGCCGTGCGGCGCTCCCGGAACAGCCTGCCCAGGCGCATCATCGTCGCATCGTAATGGCCCATGGCCAGAAAATGCGCCGCCGTGCGCTGGTTGTTCAGGGGGGGATGCCGGACCGCCAGGTGACGCAGCCGGCGCGCCTCGGCGATCACGTCGGCGGAGGCGACCATGAACCCCAAGCGCAGTCCCGGCCCGAGCACCTTGGAAAAGCCGGCCACATAGATCACCCGGTCATCGCGATCCAGGCTCCGAAGGGCCGGACAGGCCTCGTCCAGATAGTTGGTCTCGCAGGCGAAATCATCCTCGACGATGATCAGATCGCGCGCCGAGGCCTTCTTCAGCAGGGCTTCCCGGCGCGCCTGGGTCATCATCACGCCGGTGGGAAACTGATGGCTCGGCGTGACATAGACCAGGTCGCAGTCGTCAAGCCGTCGGTCGACCACCAGTCCCTCGTCATCGACCGGCTGGTGAACCAGTCGCGCCCCGCGATCCATGACCAGTCGGCGCAGGTCAGGGTAGCCGGGGTTCTCGACGGCCACGACGCTGGTCCTGTCGATCAGCATCTGGCTGACCAGGGCGAGCGCCTGCTGGGCGCCGACCGTGATCAGGATCTCGTCCGGCCGGGCCTGAATCCCGCGCCGCGGCAAGACCTTGGTGCGGATCTCCTCGATCAGCATCGGATCATCCGCGTCGCCGCCGTCCATCGACCACTGGCTGATCTCGGCCAGGGCCAGCGCCTGGCGACTGGCCTCTCGCCACTCGGCGACTGGAAACAGCGAGGCGTCAAAAAGACCGTCGATGAAGGGATAGGGGTATTGCCGCCAGTTGGGCGAGCGTCGCGCGACCGGCTCATCGCCCTCGCCCGACTTGAAGCGCTCGCGCCAACGCGAGGACGGCGCCGGCTCGCGACGGCCCGCGACGGACTGAACCGCCGTCACGCCGCGCAGCATGTCGTGATCGACATAGATGCCGCTGCGTTCGCGGCTGACGAAAAGCCCTTCGTCGAGCAGCTTCTGATAGGCCAGGGTCACCGTATTGCGCGCCACCCCCAACTGGGCCGCAAGTCCGCGAGAGGACGGCAGGCGCTTGCCGGGCGGGAAAGCTCCAGCGCAGGCGGCCTCGACCAGCTTGCGCCGCACCTGATCCTGGAGACTGAGATCGCTGTCGGGATCAAGAAATAGAAGCGGCCTGGACATGGCCCGATCCTGGCTCGTCCATATCCGCCGTGTCTACTCAGCCCCCATAAAAAAGGGGCGGTTGTCCTTGTTTAATGTCCAATCCGGACGATCCCGCCATAGGCGCAGAAGCCGCGCCTTGGAGGCTGAACGGGCCAAGGCCCCTACCCGCCCGGATGCAGTCCCGGCGCCTCCTGGCCCGTGCGGCTGACATATTCGGTATAGCCGCCACCGTATTGCTGGACGCCCTCGGGCGTCAGTTCCAGCACGCGGTTGCTCAGGGCCGCGAGGAAATGGCGGTCGTGCGAAACGAACAGCATGGTGCCCTCGAAGTCCGCCAGAGCCGCGACCAGCATCTCCTTGGTCGCCATGTCGAGGTGGTTGGTCGGCTCGTCAAGGACCAGCAGATTGGGCGGATCGAACAGCATCCTGGCCATGACCAGGCGGGCCTTCTCGCCGCCGGACAGGACGCGGCAGGGCTTTTCGACATCGTCGCCGGAGAAGCCGAAACAGCCCGCCAGGGTACGCAGAGCGCCCTGCCCGGCCTGGGGGAACGCGCTCTCCAAAGACTGGAAGATCGTCTCTTCGCCGTCCAACAGATCCATGGAGTGCTGGGCGAAATACCCCATCCTGACGCTGGCGCCGATATTGACCGCGCCCTGGTCGGGCTTGGTGTCGCCGGCCACCAGTTTCAGCAGGGTCGACTTGCCGGCGCCGTTGGCGCCGAGGACGCACCAGCGTTCCTTGCGGCGCACCAGGAAATCGAGGCCCTCATAGATCGGCTGGGCGCCATAGCCCTTGTGGACATTGCGCAGGCTGATGACGTCGTCGCCCGACCGCGGCGGGCTCTGGAACTCGAACTTGACCGCCTGGCGACGGCGCGGCGCCTCGACGCGGTCGATCTTGTCGAGCTTCTTGACCCGGCTCTGGACCTGGGCGGCGTGCGAGGCGCGGGCCTTGAACTTCTCGATGAAGTTGATTTCCTTGGCCAGCATGGCCTGCTGGCGTTCGTACTGGGCCTGGCGCTGCGCCTCGCTGAGCGCGCGCTGCTGGTCGTAGAAGTCCAGATCGCCCGAATAGGTAATGAGCGAACCGGCGTCGATCTCCACCACCTTGCCGATGATGCGGTTCATGAAGGCGCGGTCGTGCGAGGTCATCAGCAGGGCGCCGTCATAGGTCTTGAGGAAGGCCTCAAGCCAGATCAGGCTTTCCAGGTCGAGGTGGTTGCTGGGCTCGTCCAGCAGCATGCCGTCGGGCCGCATCAGCAGGATGCGGGCCAGGGCCACGCGCATCTTCCAGCCGCCGGACAGCAGGCCGACGTCGCTCTCCATCCGTTCCTGGCTGAAGCTCAATCCGGCCAGCACCTCGCGGGCTCGCGCGTCCAGGGCGTAGCCGTCCAGCTCCTGGAAACGTTCCATCACCTCGCCATAGCGTTCGAGGATGGCGTCCAGTTCATCGGCCTTGTCCGGATCGACCATGGCCGCTTCCAGCTCGGCCATTTCGCTGGCCAGGGCGCTGACGGGGCCGACGCCGTCCATCACCGCGGCGACCGCGCTCTGGCCGGCCATTTCGCCGACATCCTGGCTGAAATAGCCGATCGTCATGCCGGCATCGATCGCGACCAGCCCGTCGTCGGGTTGCTCCTGACCGGTGATCATGCGGAACAGCGTCGTCTTGCCGGCGCCGTTCGGGCCGACGAGCCCGACCTTCTCACCCTTCTGGATGCCCATCGAGGCTTCGATGAACAGGATCTGGTGGCCGTTTTGCTTGGAGATATTGTCGAGGCGGATCATGGGGGGCTGCTAACCCGGGCGGAAGCAGAACGCCAGCCCTGGCGCCATCTCGCCCGCGCGACTTTCGGTCCCTCCCCCCGCCCACGCCCGCGTTGACGCTGCCGCGAGAGCGGCGCACGATGGCTCAAACAAACGTTCGAGGGAGAAACACCATGGCCGACGGGGAGCATCATCCACGCGCCGAATTCCACGCCATGGTCGATGGCACCCCCCAGGACTGGGGCATCATCGCCGAGGCCTCGGCCGAGTTCGGTCGCGAACTGCCCACGCGGCTGATCAGCCACCTGTCCCTGCTCAAGGGCGACTGCGGCGGTTTCGCGATCGACCGCCTGGACCACAGCCTGCAGACCGCCACCCGCGCCTTCCGTGACGGTCGCGACGAGGAATATGTGGTCTGCGCCCTGCTGCACGACATCGGCGACATCCTGGGTCCGCGCAATCACGCCGACATCGGGGCCGCCATCCTCCAGCCGTTCGTCTCGGAGGAGAACCACTGGATGGTGGCCCATCACGCCATTTTCCAGGGCTATTACTTCTTCCACCACCTGGGCCTGGACCGCGACATGCGCGATCAGT
Source organism: Caulobacter sp. B11 (assembly GCF_002737765.1). GTDB lineage: Bacteria > Pseudomonadota > Alphaproteobacteria > Caulobacterales > Caulobacteraceae > Caulobacter. Next base: position 5,033 of record NZ_PEGG01000078.1, read on the forward strand.
TCCGCGGCCATCCCAGCTTCGAGCACACGGCGGTGTTCTGCCACCGCTATGACCAGGAGGCCTTCGACCCGGCCTATGACACCATGCCGCTGGAGGCCTTCGAACCGATGCTGCAGCGGGTGATGTCCACCCCCAAGCGCTCGATCTATCTGCGCAAGCCAGAGGTCGAGGCGGCCGAATAGGGCCAGCCTTGAGGGCCACACACGCCCTTCACGCCCCTTGGGAAAAGCGTGCGTGTCCCTCAGTGCCCGCGATCAGTTCACCCGCACGGCCTTGACGCCCAGCTTGGCAAGTTCGGCTTGGACGCTATCGGGACCGGTCAGGTGTCCAGCCCCCACGGCGACGAAGCTGACGCCCGATCCGGCCAGCTTGGTTTTCAGCTGCCGCGCCCAGTCCTGGTTCCGGCTGACGATCAGCAGCTGATAGAGGGCCGGGTAGTCGCCCTTCATCTCGTCGATGAACAGGCTGTCGAGGACCTTGGTGTCGCCCTTGGCCCAGCCGTCGACCATGGCGTCGATGCGCTTGGGGCCCGCATCCACCTCGTCCAGGGTGGCCTTGAGCATGGCCACTTCCTGGACCGGCGACAGGCCGGCGAAGAAGCCCAGCTGCTGCTCGGCCGTCTCCAGCGCGCCCACCGTCTTGCCGGCCGTCTTGGCCTCGGCCGACATCACGGCCTCGACGCCGCTCTTGGGATCGTAGCCCGCCTTGATCAGGGGGGCCATCGAGACCGTGATCGCCGCCAGCCAGGGGCGCATCGGCTCGACGCCCTGCGGCGGAATGCCCAGGCTCTGGGCCGCCGCTATCAGTCGCGTATTGGTCTCGGCGTCCAGCTTGCTCGACAGGGGCGCGGCTTGGTCGACGCCATATTTCAGGATCAGGGGCTGCAGGTCGGCAGGGTTTTCGGGTTGCTGGATCTCCATGACCAGGTCGCCGGACTCGGCGAAGGCCTTGTTGATCGCGGCCGAACGCCACTGCACCTCTGGCTTGAGCACATGGACCGTGCCGAACAGGTAGATCGTCGAGTCCTTGTCCTTGATCGCCCAGAGCATGGGCTCAGCGACGGCGGGGACGGACGCGGCCGCCAATGAAGCCAGGGCGACAAGGCCCAGGGCGAAACGGCGGGCGGGGCGAAGCATCGAAGGGATCATGGGAAGGTCTCCAAACAAGGGGCTATTGCAGGAACTGTTCGACCTGGGCGGCGAAGGCCTCCGGCTGGTCGAGCATGATGAAGTGGCGGGCGTTGTCGATGCGCGCCAGGCGCACGCCCTTCAGCGGCGCATAGGCGGTCGCATAGATCGGGTCGGCGGTCTCGGCGCTCTGGCCGGTGGTCGGGTCCAGCGGATAGAGCATGGTGGTCGGGGTGGTGATCGCCGCCACCTCGCCGCGCATGTCGGTGGTCAGGACGTCATAGAAGGCCTGACTGAACACCTTGCGGTCCGAGGCGATCGACCAGGCCACGGCGGCGGCCTGGCCCTCGGGCGACCGGACCAGGCGCGGCATGGTCATGGCCTGCTGGCCGGCGAAGGCGTCGGCGGCCATGGCGATGGTCGCGTCGCGGATCATCGTCGCCTGGGGCCGCACGGCATCGACCGTCACCCCAGGGCCAAACAGCACGCCGTAGAAGGGCAGGCTGTCGACGATCATCAACCGGCCGACATCGGCGGGATGGCGGCGGGCCAGCATCAGGCCGGTCAGGCCGCCCATGGAATGGCCGATCACCGCGGGGCCTTGAGCCCGTTGGCGCGGATATAGGCGTCGACCGCCTCAACCAGGGGCTCGACCACCGGCCCCTCGGCATTGGCCCCGGGCGCGGCCCCGGCAAAGCCGGCGACCTGCAGCACATGAACCCGGTAGCGACCCTCCAGCTGGCGCGCCGTGGCGTCCCAGACAGAGGCGGATGATCCCAGGCCGGGGATCAGGATGACGTCGGGGCCCTGGCCCCTGACGTCGGCGGTGAAGCGGGCGGCGGCGGCCGAAGGAACGGCGACGGGCGCGGCCTGGGCCTTGGCCAGGGCGAAGCCCACGGTGCAGGTGAACAGGGCGCAGGCGATCACTGACCGGGCCAGGAAGGAGCGGCGGGACATTGTAGACCTCATTGTGATGGGAAAAGGCTGAAGCGGCGACGCCGGGCGCGGCGCTCAGGCCTCATCCTGGAAGATGGTTTCGATGGGCAGGCCGAACAGACGGGAGATCCGGAAGGCCAGCGGCAGGCTGGGATCGTACTTGCCGGTCTCCAGGGCGTTGATGGTCTGGCGGGAAACCTCCAGCCGGTCCGCCAGATCGGCCTGGCTCCAGTCGCGCTCGGCCCGCAGGACCTTGAGGCGATTTTTCACCGATACCTCCGGCTGACAAAGGGCTGAGCCAGGCCGAAGCTGGCGCAGAACAGCGGGAAGATCAGATAGAGCGGCGGATGCGGCAGCAGATCGGCGTTCTCGAGAAAACCCCAGATCGTGCAAAGGGTTATGGTCACGCCGATGCCCCAAAGCATGGATTGGCCAGGGTTGCGCGCAGAAACTCGTCGGTCTCCTCGACCATGTAGAGCCCATGGCGACGATGGCGCCGATGATCGGCACGGCCGGAGCCACGGCGACGATCCAGACCAGCAGGCCGCCAGGCTCAAGATGGCGCAGGATGTACATCGAGCCGAACAGGA
>NZ_PEGG01000079.1 GCF_002737765.1 Caulobacter sp. B11
AGATCGTTCGGCGGCGCGGGTTCCAACATGACAGAAATGTAAGGTACGTTCTGGCGACAAGCATGCAGATTGCGGGCCGCACACTCCAACGGATCGCATTTCCATGAAACGAATCTGGTTTCACCGCGGCCGCCGTCGCGGCGCTGTCCCTCTCCGCCTTCGGGGCCCAGGCGCAAGACAATCACGCCTGCCTCAATGACGCCTGCACGATGCAGTCGCTGGTCAGCGTCGCCGAGCCGGCCGCCGCCGACGCGACGGTGTCGCTGGAGTCGCCGCGCTACGGCGCCTGGGGCTTCGACATCTCGGGCATGGACCGGTCGGTGAAGGCGGGCGACGACTTCTACAAGTTCGCCAGCGGCAAGTGGGACGAGGCCACGACCATCCCGTCCGACCGGGTTCGCTACGGCAATTTCGACAAGCTGGCCCAGCTGTCTGAAGCCCGCACCCGCGCCATCATCGAGGCCGCCGCCGCCGACAAGGCCGCCACCGGCGAACGCGCCAAGGTCGGCGCCGCCTACCGCGCCTTCATGGACGAGGCGATGATCGAAAAGCTCGACGCCAAGCCGATCGCGCCCTGGCTGGACGGCGTTCGCAAGGTCAAGACCAAGGACGAGTTCACCGCCCTGATGGGCCGGGCCTCGACCACCCCCTATAGCGGCCTGATCAGCCTGGGCATCTCGGTCGACGCCAAGAACCCCAACAGCTACGCGATCTATTCGGGCACCGGCGGCCTGTCCCTGCCCGACCGCGACTACTATCTCGACGCCAAGTTCGCCGACAAGAAGGTCAAGTATCTGGCCTATGTCGAACAGATCCTGACCATGGCCGGTTGGGACAAGCCCGCCGAGAGCGCCAAGGCCGTCGTCGATTTCGAGACCCGCCTGGCCGAGGCCTCCTGGACCCGGGTCGAGCGCCGCGACCGCGACAAGACCTACAACCCCACCGACCTGGCCGGCCTGCAGGCCCTGACGCCGGGCTATGACTGGAACCGCTACCTCGCCGGCGCCGAGCTGCCGAAGTTCGACCGCCTGATCGTCACGACCAACACCTCGTTCCCCAAATACGCCAAGATCTACGCCGAGACCCCGCTCGACACCCTCAAGGCCTGGCAGGCCTTCAAGGTCGCCGACGGCGCTGCTCCGATGCTGTCCAAGCGCTTCGTCGACGCCAGCTTCGAGTTCCGCAACAAGACCCTGTCGGGCCAGCCCGAGCAGCGTCCGCGCTGGAAGCGCGGCGTCGGCCAGGTCAACGGCCTGCTCGGTGAAGCGGTCGGCAAGGACTATGTGGCGGCCTATTTCCCGCCGGACTCCAAGGCCAAGATGGACGATCTGGTGGTCAATATCCGCTCGGCCCTGAAGGTGCGCCTCGACAACCTCGACTGGATGAGCCCCGAGACCAAGGCCAAGGCCCAGGACAAGCTGGTCAAGTTCACGGTCAAGATCGGCTATCCCACGGTCTGGCGGGACTATTCCAAGCTGGAGATTCGCGAGGACGACGCCTTTGGCAACGACCTGCGCGCCGGCGTCGAAGATTTCCGCCGCGACGTCGCCCGCTTCAACGGGCCGGTCGACAAGACCGAGTGGGGCATGACCCCGCAGACGGTCAACGCCTACTACAACTCGGTCAATAACGAGATCGTCTTCCCGGCCGCCATCCTGCAGGCTCCGTTCTTCCATCCGGACGCCGATCCGGCCGTCAACTATGGCGGCATCGGCGGGGTGATCGGTCACGAGATCGGTCACGGCTTCGACGACCAGGGCCGCAAGTCCGACGGCGACGGCGTGCTGCGCGACTGGTGGACGGCCGAGGACGCCTCCAAGTTCAAGACCCAGGCCGACAAGCTGGGCGCCCAGTATTCGGCGTTCGAGCCCCTGCCCGGCGCCAAGGTCAATGGCCAGCTGACCATGGGCGAGAACATCGGCGACATGGGCGGCCTGTCCTTCGGCCTCGACGCCTATCATGCCTCGCTGAAGGGCAAGCCGGCTCCGGTGCTGGACGGCTTCACCGGCGACCAGCGCGTCTATCTGGGCTGGGCCCAGGTCTGGCGCGCCAAGAGCCGTGACGACGCCCTGCGCCAGCAGATCGCCAGCGACCCGCACTCGCCGGCCTATTACCGGGTCAACGGCACCATCCGCAATCAGCCGGGCTGGTACGCCGCCTTCGACATCAAGCCGGAGGACAAGCTGTATGTCGCTCCCGAGGAGCGCGTGAAGATCTGGTAGGACTCCAAGTTCCGCGGTCGGCGCCAGGCGCGCCGACCGCGAACCCGGCTCGGGCGTTCGGCGGCGAGACACCCTCGCGCCGACCGCCTGAAGCAAGGTCGTACAAGGGTTAGCGGCGCTCTATCCGAGCAGGGCCGTCAGTTGCTCGACGGCCCGATCCGGCGCGCTGCCGTAACCGATCGGCGCCACGAACTCTCCGCGCTTGTCGAACAGATAGACGGCCGTGGAGTGATCGATCGTGTACTCGCCGGCCTCCAGCGGGACCTTCCGATAGTAGATGCGATAGGCCTTGGCGGCGGCCGCCACCGCCTCGACCGACCCTGTCAGACCCCGGATGCGAGGGTCGAAATTGGCGAGATAGCGCTTGATCTGCGGGCCCGTGTCGCGCTCGGGATCCAAGGTGATGAAGATCACGTTCAGCCGATCGGCCTTGGGCCCCAGGCGGTCCAGCCACTGACCGATGTCGGTCAAGGTCGTCGGACAGATCTCGGGGCAGTAGGTGAAGCCGAAATAGATCAGGGTGGGCTTGCCCAGCAGGTCGCGGTCGGTGACGGTCCGGCCGTCGACGTCGCTGAGGGCGAAGGGCCCGCCGATCTTGATGAGCGGCTTGCCCCCCTTGGTCCGAAGGTACAGCAGGCCGCCGCCCCCGGCCGCGGCGGCCGCGGCGACGGCCAGACCGCCGAGAACCAGGCTCCGTCGCCGGATCAATGCGCACCTGCCGCGGGCGGCGTCTTGATCGGCAAGGTCACGGTCACCTTGCCCGCCTTCTCGAAGCGCAAGGTCAGGGGCAGGGACTCTCCGGCCTTGAGCGGGCGGGCCAGGCCGATCAGCATGATGTGGTAGCCGCCCGGCTTGAGGGCCACCGTACCGCCCGCCGGGATCACCAACCCGTCGGTCAGGGGACGCATGCGCATGATCCCGTCGGTCATGGACATCTCATGAACCTCGACCCGTTCGACACCCGGCGCCGAGCCGCCCAGCAACCGGTCGGGCGCCTTGCCCGGATTGGTGAGATTGAAATAGGCGGCGCCGGCCCGGGCGGCGGGCGGGGTGGCGCGCACCCAGCCGGCTTCGATCCGGGGCGTCGAGGCGGCGGCGAGCGCGGACGTCGCGATAAGGCAGGCGGCTGTCGCGGAATAGATCATGCGTTTCATGATGAACCTCAGGGCTTTTGAAATGAGACGGGGTTGTGATCCAGGCCCAGCCACCGGCGGACGCCCGGAATATGGCGCAGAGCGAAGCGTTCGATCAGGGCGATGGCGATCATTGAGATGCCAAGCACCGGGAGCAGCACGCCAAACAGGACGATCAGCAGGCCCAGGCCCATGGCGATCCGGCTTTCGGGCAGGGCCGGCGGCGCGCCGAGCTGCCCCTCTGGCCGGCGACGCCACCAGATGACCAGGCCGCTGACGCTGAGGGTGATCAGACCCAGAGCCGCCAGAACGCCCAGCAGCTGGTTCACCCAGCCGAACAACTGACCCTCATGGGCGGCGATGCCGTAGCCGATCACCTTGTCGATCGGGTGCTTGGCCGAGAAGCCCTCGCGACCGATGACCTCGGCGCTGACCGGATCAAGGGTGAGCGTCACCCGCTGGGGTCGGTTGGGCGTGTCCGACCGCGCCGTCCAGTCGGGCGAGGCGTTGCGGCCTTTCTGGCTGGAGGGCGGGGCGATCAGCACCGGGGGCGGCAGGTCCAGGGCTCGCACCGTCGCGGCCATGCGGTCGAGCGGGGCGTGGCGTCCATCGCCATCCCCGACATGTCCATGCTCGACATACTCATTCCAGCCATGTCCATGCCTGCCATGTGTTCGGCATGTTCCGACCCGGCCAACGCGTCGATGGCCTTGCGCTCGGCCTTCTCGCCGGCGCGGCCATTGGACCAGTCCTGCTTGGCCACGGCCGTGCCGGTCAGCCTGCGGACCTCCTTGAGGCTGTCGCCCCAGACCTTGGCCCAGGGCAGACCGGTTAGCAGCAGGAACAGCACCAGGCTGGAGATCCACATGCCGGTCACCGCGTGGATGTCGCGCCAGAACAGCTTGGAGCCGCGTCCCAGGCGCGGATAGAGCACCCCGCCCAGGCCCTGGGCCTGACGCGGCCACCAAAGATAGAGGCCGGTGACCACCATGACGATCGCCCAGCAGGCGGCCAGCTCGACCAGGATCGAGCCGTTGTCGCCCATCAGCAGTTCGCCATGGATGGTCTTGTCGATGTCCATCAGGCGATCTTTCTCGTTGATCACCTTGAGGACCCGCAACGTCTCGGGATGGACATAGACGAGGATGTTCTCGCCCGCCTTGCCCACCACCACGCGGGCGGCGTCATCAGCCTCGCGCCGCACCTCGTAGGTGCGCAGCCGTGAACCCGGGACGGCCTTGAGGGCCGCGTCGACCTGGGCCTGGGCGCTGACGGGTTTCCCCGTCAGCGCCAGGTGGTCATAGGGCCGATCCAGCCAGGCCTCGACCTGAGGCTTGAACAGATAGACCGAGCCGGTGATCGCCAGGATGATCACGAACGGCGCGCAGAACAGGCGGCATAGAAGTGCCAGCGCCAGATCGCGCGATAGTCGAAGATCGTCCGTCGCGCCTTGGTCAGGGCCGGGCTGGATGCGGTCATCGGGTCAGGCTCCTACCACTTGGTCTTCAGGTCGACGACGAAGGTCCGCTGCGGCAGCGGGTGCGAGACGTAGGCCTGGTCGTTGAACAGGTTGTCGATCCCGACGCTGAGCTGGGCCTTCTCCGTGACGTTCCACGACACCCGCCCGTCGACCGTGAAATACTCGGTCTGGAAGCCGTAGGCGTCGCCGCGGGATAGGCCAAACAGGTCGGAATTGGGCCGCGAGGCGTAGCGCCAGCCCAGCGAGGTCTTGAGATCGTCGCTGATCCGGTAGCGGACATTGCCGCTGGACCGCCAATCGGGAATGCGCGGGAACTTCACACCCTCGGCGGCGGTGTTGGGGCTGTTGCGAACCGTCTTGGCGTCGATGCGGGTGAGATTGGCGTCGATGTCCAGGCCCGGGATCAGCACGTCGCTGGCCTCGAGGATCAGCTCCAGGCCGTACTGGCGGACCTTGTCGACGTTCTTGTAGGACGAGATCACCGTGCCGTACTGGTTGAGCCCGCTGAAGCTGAAGATGGCGTCCTCGATGTCCTGGTAGAACAGGCTGGTCGTCGAGCGCACATTGCCGAAGGTCCGCCGCAGGATGAGGTTGGCGTCCTTGGACTTTTCAGGCTTCAGATTGGGGTCATAGCTGGTCGGATCGATCTGCCGGGTGATGTCGTCGAACCGGCCCTGATAGAGCTCGCCCACGGTGGGGAAGCGCTCGGCCGTGCCGACGCTGACCTGCAGCTCGAAGTCGCCCGGGACGCGCCCTTGCAGCGAGAGCTTGGGGCTGATCGAGGTCTCCTCGCGTTCGGCATAGACGCTGTCGACGCGCGCGCCGCTGACCCGCTTACCGATGCCGCCGTCAAAGGCTCGCCAGCTGTCGAACCGCAGGCCGCCGGTCAGGACGAAGTTGCCGTCGAGGTCATAGGCGTCCTCGGCCCAGACGCCCCACAGGCTGGTCTTGCCATAGGTCGAGGTCGAATAGACCGGCGCGGTCGCCGTGCGCCATTTGGTCGTGCTGTAGGTGTCGGTTCCGGCCTCGTAGAGGTTGGCGTTCAGGCCAAAGCCGAGCTCATGCTTGCCGAAGGCGCGATCGAAGGTCGCGTCGCCCGTCCACCAGCCGGGCTTGGTCTGGCGGCTCTGGGTCCCGGCCCCGTTGGCGGCGCCGGTCGCGTAGTCGTTGGAGGTGCGGGCGTCCTGATCCGGAATCCAGTAGCGCGACAGGTTGAACGACGTCTTCCAGCCGGCCAGCGGTCCGGACAGCTTCAGACCCGCCAGATATTCCATCCGGTCGGTTTCCGAGAAGGTCAGGCCGGTGGCGTTCCAGGTCTTGCCGCCATACCTGACCTTGCCCTGATAGACCGGCTTGCCCGACGCATCGACCAGCCAGCTGCGCGGGTTGGTCAGGTCCTGGTTGGTCTTCCAGACAAAGCCGAGGGCCTGGATGTCCCAGCCATTGCTCGCCGCATAGCCCACGCGCAGACGCAGCTGGTCCTGGATCACATGCACCGGCGAGGCGCCGCCGAACACCGGCGTGGCCAGCCGGCTGTCGTCATAGGCGCCGGTCACGGTCGTCCCCGTCCCGGTCGTGGCCGACAGCAGATTATAGGTCATCGACTGACCGGTATTCTCGAAGTGGCGGAAGCCGCCGCGCAGGCTCCACGGGCCGTCGTCCTGCTTGTAGGAGACGCCGCCCTCGGCGCTGTAGCCCTTGAAGGTCTGATCGTAGCCGTATTCCTTGAACGGCATGATCATGGTCTGGGCGTTGGCATAGACCTCGCGGCCCGGCTCGGGCTCGCGGGTGGTGACCGAGATCACCCCGCCCATCGAATTGCCGCCGTAGCGGGCCGAATAGGGGCCGTAGACGATGTCGAACTGCCGGACCTCGGCCGGGCCGACCACGTTCCACTTGGGCGGATAGTCGTAGCGGTTGCCCAGGAAGTTGGAGACC
>NZ_PEGG01000080.1 GCF_002737765.1 Caulobacter sp. B11
ACCGCCTTGCGGCTGAGACGAAGGCGCGGCGCGTTAGGCGCCCCAGGCAGCGAGTGCGACCATTATTCCACTCCCTGACTGACGCCCGTTCCGGCGACTGATCAGCGGTTAGATTACGCTCGCGAAGGCGTCGGCAAGTATGACGTGGCGTTAGGCCGACCGCTTTTTCCGGCGAGCGGACTCGAGACGGGGTTCGCGAGCCGCGCCGCGTCAGCGATAGGGATCGTCGGTGTTCAGATAGCCCGCCACATAGTCCTTTCGACCCCGTCTTCCAGGCTGGTCATCGGGGCGTTGTAGCCGCGGCCCGCAGGCGATCCATGCGGGCCTGGTGAAGTATTGGTACTTTGCCCGGCAGCACCTCGGGCATGTCGATATAAGGCGATCTCGGGTTCGCGGCCGATGGCCCGGAAGGTCGCCTCGGCCAGGTCCTTGAACGATCGCGCCTGGCCCGAGCCGAGGTTGTAGACGCCGCTGACCTGCGGGCTCTTGGCCAGCCAGGCCACCACGTCGGCGACGTCGCGCACATAGACGAAGTCGCGCAGCTGGCCGCCGTCCGCGTAGTGGGGATGGTGCGACTTGAAGAGCTTGACCCCCTCGCCGGCCGCGACCTTGGGCCAGATCTGGCAGACCACCGATTTCATGCCGTCCTTGTGGTCCTCGTTGGGGCCATAGACGTTGAAGAACTTCAGCCCGACCCACTGCCGGGGGGCCTGGCCGCGCGCCGCCTCGCGGACGGCGTACTGGTCGAACAGGGCCTTGGACCAGCCATAGGCGTTGAGCGGCCGCAGGGCCTTGAGGCTGTCGAGATCGTCCAGCCCCTCGAACCCCAGCTGGCCGTCGCCATAGGTCGCCGCCGAGGAGGCGTAGATCAGTCGGGTGTCATGGGCCGCGCACCACAGCCACAGATCGCGCGACAGGGTGAAGTTGGCGTGGATGATCTTGTCGGCGTCGGGCTCGGTGGTCGAGGACACCGCCCCATGTGGATCACCAGCTCGACCTCGGCGCCGCGCCGGGCCAGCCAGTCGAACAGGGCCTCGGGGGCCACGAAGTCGGTGATCGGCGACTTGGCCAGGTTGCGCCACTTGCCCTCTTCGGCCCGGCCCAGCCAGTCGCAGACGACCACGTCGAAGGCCGGATCCTCGCAGAGCCGCGCGGCGATGTTGGAGCCGATGAAGCCGGCGCCGCCGGTGACAAGAATGACGCGTCTGGACATGGGGCGGTTATGGCACAGGGGCGGTTGGCGGCAAATGCCGAGGTGGGAAGCCGATGCGGATCAAAAGATCCCGCCGGACCGCGCGGCTCTCGCCTTCCCTCCTCCGCCGAAGCCGCCTATGACACCGTTTCATGACGGCAAAGCCCCCTTCAGCGCCCCATGACCCCGCCGCGGCGATCGCTCCGATCCTGCAGCGCATCGTCGCCTTTCCCCGCCGCCACTTCCTGTCGGCCGGCGACCTCAACGCCCCCCAGGCCGCCGACCTGCTGGACCTGGCCGAGGCCTTCGTCGCCTTCAACCGCCAGACCACCCGGTCGCTGGACCTGCTCAAGGGCCGGACCCTGATGAACCTGTTCTTCGAGAACAGCACCCGCACCCAGTCCAGCTTCGAGATCGCCGGCAAGCGCCTGGGCGCCGACGTGGTCAATATGAGCCCCAGCACCTCGTCGATCACCAAGGGCGAGACCCTGATCGACACCGCCGTCACCCTCAACGCCATGCGACCCGACCTGCTGGTGGTGCGCCACGCCTCGTCGGGGGCCGCCAGCCTGCTCAGCCAGAAGGTCAGCGGCAGCGTGATCAACGCCGGCGACGGCCAGCACGAGCATCCGACCCAGGCGGTGCTGGACGCCCTGTCGATCCGTCGCGCCTTCGGCCGGGTATCGGGCCTGACCGTGGCCATCTGCGGCGACGTGCTGCACAGCCGGGTGGCCCGCTCGAACGTGAGCCTGCTGCACACCCTGGGGGCCAGCGTCCGGCTGGTCGGCCCGCCGACCCTGATGCCGGCCCAGGCCGAGCGCTGGGGGGTCAGCGTCTATCATGACATGAAGGCCGGCCTGGCCGGGGTGGACGTGGTGATGATGCTGCGCCTGCAGCTGGAGCGCATGCAGGGGGCCTTCGTGCCCTCGACCCGGGAATATTTCCGCTTCTACGGCCTGGATCGCGACAAGCTGAAATGCGCCGCGCCCAAGGCCCGGGTCATGCACCCCGGCCCGATGAACCGCGGGGTCGAGATCGATTCCGACGTCGCCGACGATCCCGAGATCAGCCTGATCCAGGACCAGGTCGAGATGGGCGTCGCCGCCCGCATGGCGGTGCTGGCCTCGCTGGCCCAACGGCTCGAGGAGCACGGCCGATGACCGCCCCCAGCCCCTGGCCTTCGTCAACGCCCGCCTGGTCGATCCCGAGAGCGGCTATGACGGCCCCGGCGGGGTCATCGTTTCCGAGGGCGTCATCGCCGACGTGGCCAAGGGCCGCGAGTTCGGCAAGCTGTCCAAGGGCGTGCGGGTCATCGACTGCGGCGGAGCCCTGCTGGCTCCCGGCCTGATCGACCTGCGGGTCAAGACCGGCGAGCCCGGCGCGGAGACCAAGGAAACCCTGGCCAGCGCCGCCCGCGCCGCCGCCGCCGGCGGGGTGACCAGCTTCGTCGTCCAGCCCGACACCGATCCGGCCGTCGACGATCCCAGCGTAGTCGACTTCATCCTGCGCCGGGCTCGCGACATCGACAGCGCCCGCATCCTCTGCGCCGGGGCCGCCACCAAGGGCCTGGCCGGCGAGCGCATGGCCGAGCTGGGCCTGATGCGCGAGGCCGGCTGCGTCTATGTCACCGACGCCGACCGTCCAATCGTCGATTCCAAGGTCATGCAGCGCATCCTGACCTATGCCCGCGGCTTTGACCTGCTGCTGGCCCACCGGCCGCTCGATCCCTGGCTGGCCAAGGGCGGGGCGGCGATCGGCGGCGAGTTCGCCGGCCGCATGGGCCTGCCCTCGATCTCGCCGATGGCCGAGCGGATCATGCTCGAGCGCGACGTGGCCCTGCTGGAAGCGACCGGCGGCCGCCTGCTGGTCGACCAGATCACCAGCGCCCAGGCCCTGGAGACCCTGGCCCGGGCCAAGGCCAAGGGCCTGAAGATCCATGCCAGCGTCTCGATCAATCACCTGTCGTTCAACGAGCTGGACATCGGCGACTATCGCAGCTTCGCCAAGCTGACCCCGCCCCTGCGCGGCGAGGACGACCGCCAGGCCCTGATCGAGGCCCTGGCCAGCGGCCTGATCGACGTGGTGGTCAGCGCCCACGCCCCGGCCCCGGCCGAGGACAAGCGCCTGCCCTTCGACGAGGCCGCCCCCGGCGCCGTCGGCCTGGAAACCCTGTTGCCGGCCCTGCTCAGCCTCTATCACGAGGAGCGCCTGCCCCTGGTCGACCTGATCCGCGCCGTCACCCTGGCCCCGGCCAGCCTGATCGGCCTGCAGTCCGGCCGCATCGCCCCCGGGGCCCCCGCCGACCTGGTGCTGTGCGACCTCGACGCCCCGCTGATCATCAAGGCCGACAAGCTGCTCTCGAAGTCCAAGAACTCGCCGTTTGATGGCCGCAGGCTGCAGGGTCAGGTGCTGATGACCTTGGTGGATGGACGGGTGGTGCATCGGGCGGAGGGGTAGAAACCAGGACTGCCAAGGATTGATAATCTTTGCCAAGATCTGACCCATGGCGTCAGAGGTGCGGCCAAAACCAGGCCGAGCTCTTGATGGGCACCCGACCGCCCGCAGACCACCTATCGCAGTAAACCAGAATGAACGCTGTCCTGCAGTGTGCTCGAAGGTCTGCTTTCCGGACCGACCCTAATTTCCGCTCTCGACCCAAAGCAGACGCTAGTTACGTGTCCGTCGCAACCGAATCCCAATCTTCCCCTGATGACCCAGCCAGCCAGTTTAGCGCATGGTGCCGTTCTTGAACGACCCCGGCCACTAAGCCCTCCGGTATGGGCGTGCCGTTCAGGAATGCGTCTCGAACGCTCCAATTGAGATCGCGGATCAGATAAACCTGTGTCAGAATCTCGTCCAATGGACGTGGGATCGCTGCCGCCCAAATATCTGCTGAGAATGTATTCCAGTATTCAGCAAGATAATTGGCGTCGAACTGGTCATCTGGCGGCGGCATTTCATCGAACATTCCGATAGCCCACATGAGTGGAATCATCGCTTCGATCCGCCAGCTCATTTGGATTTGCTCGGACGTGATCGGGATATCGGAAGCGAGAAATGCCGCCTCCTCCCGAGTTAGACTTTCCGCAATCTTCCACCGCTGTACCAGATTGCGGGCGTTTGCCGGATTTCCCGCCATACCCGCGCTAGAGACCGCGAATAGACACATCAACCGCCTGATTATTGCGCGGCCATCCGGTACGGAAAGATCAGGGGCTTCATCGGCGGGATAACTCTGCATAGCCTGATCCTGCCTCAAGGAAGGTCCGCGTTCCACCCTTCACAGACCTTAGCTACGTCCGCTTGCGGGCAAGGGGTCGAATGTCTGGTTTCGGGTGGTGGTCTGATTTCCGGCGTCGACCCGTTGCGGAGCTTAGCCCACGAATGATCGCCTTCCACCCATGTGAGGCGTTGGGAGGACCTGCTTACAGGACTATCGTGGGCTTATGACTGAACTGACCGAGCACGAGCTTAAAGCGATCAACCGGATCATCGTCCGCCTCGAACCTGCGCAGCGGGAACGGATGCTGGCCGACCTAGCTGTCGCCGAGGTTGAGGTGTTGGTTCCGGATCGCTCGATGCTGCGGTTTCATCTACCGGGACATATTCCATCCGCGCCCGGACAGGCTCCTCTGACGCCAGAGGCCAAGGTTCGCGATCTGGACAACGAACTTCTTGAGGTCGTGCTCTTCGAAGATGCCGATGGCCGCCTGTTTGAGTTCGAACTGGTGCGCTATGCCCAAGCGCTGGTGCTTGGACCAGACTGGAGCACCTTGGAAGTCGACTCCTAGGCCTGAAGCTATTGTCTGAAATCGACCCTAGTCGGAGGTTCAGCTCAGCATTGTCGCCTCGAATAGATCGAGGCCCCAACCAATGCCGCACGCCGCTAAGACGGCCATTTGGCTAGCGTCGAGCCAAACGCCCTGCTGTTCGTCAGAGACATAGAAGCCTCCGTAGATCGTGATGCTCGCGGGTTTGATCGTCCTGGCCAGCTCCACAAAGCGGGGCTCTCGGCCTTTGAGCTGGTCGATCAGTGTATCGATTGCGTTGGCGTGCTCACGGCCATCGAGGAGTGGCGCTTCAAGTAGTTCCAGATGCCACATGTTGAAGTCCTGCAGCCGCCCGCTCGGCCGAGGCTCACCACGCCTTACAACTGATGTTGGCGCCAGACCCAAGATGTCAGTGACCGCGTCAGGGTCAGCATCGAAGCGAGCAATTGTTAGTGCGAGCATGGTGCGAGCTTGTCACTTCGCGCCGCGACACGAAAGTCCGGTTCCCACCCTTCTCAGACATTCCGAAGGTCCGCTTCTTATCCGCTCCGGATGCGACCCCGCCTTAAACCCATTGTGGAATTGGAGCTCTGGGGTCAGGCCTGCCCGGGCGGGCGTCTCTCTATTCCTCCCCCGTTTACGGGGGAGGGGACCGCGAAGCGGTGGAGGGGGCGTCCGCTTCCGCCGCGCTTCGTCCCTCGCCCCCTCCGTCACGTCGCCGATGGCGCCGCGCCACCTCCCCCGTTGCACGGGGGAGGAGCTGGTCGCGGGGCGATCGTCCGCAGATCCTCCCCCAGAGGGGGAGGTGTCGGCGAAGCCGACGGGGGGGAGTTTTGCTGACGCTCTGCGACTTCCCCCTCCGGCCCTCCGGGCCACCTCCCCCTTCGGGGGAGGATCTGGGCGCCGCGGAGCGGGGATCGCGCCGGGTCCATCCCCGGTGACGCCGCCATTAAGCCAAACCTTTTCAACGCCCTGCGAAATCGTCAGCCCCACATCCCGTAGGCGCTCAAACCACCCGTAAGCTCATCCCACCTCGTCGCGGTGGAAAGGGCGCATGGCCAGCGACCGATGCGGCGGCGGGGGGTGATCGAGCGGGGCTGGGGTCGGGGCGGATACCCGATCGTGTCCGGGGCCTTCCGTCGCTGCGGAAACCCGCCCGCCGTCGGCCTGGGACGAAGGCAAACACGGGTGATTTGAGCCTTGGGCCCTCGTGCTTCGTCCGCCGCCAGGCCGGGAAACCGGCGGACGCGGCTTCCGGTAAGGCGTCAACAGCGCCGCCCGCCGGAAGGCTGATGATCGAGACGGTCGCGCGGCGCGTCGGACGTTGTCGAAACGGTATAAATCTCAAAGTTCTCCGGACTTCGTCCGGCGCGCCGCGACCCTTTCCGTTTTCACCTTGCGGCCCGTTCGGGCGCGAGGCGGCGAAGGTGTGGGCCGCTCAGGCGGCCAGGGTCATCAGACTGCCGGGGGGCATGTCGTGGCGGATCTGCTGGTCCATGTCGTCGAGCGAGGTGTCGAGGTCCTTGAGGCCGTCCTTGGCCGCCTTGTAGTCGTCCGACTGCTCGAACTTGCCCGGCAGGGTCAGGACACCCTTGATCTTGGCCTTTTCCAGCTCGTCCTTCAGGGCCTGGCCGGCCCCGCGGACCAGCTTGATGAATTCCATGTCGCCCTGGATTTCCATCTTGGCCTCGTCCTCGATCACCTTGCGGGCGGCGGCCTGGGCCTCGGGCGGGGCAGCCGGGTCGGGCGGGGTCTTGAGGTCCTCGCCGAACAGCTCGCCGCTGGCCTTGGCGGCCTTGGCATAGTCCTTGACCAGGCCCTTCATCTCCTTGGCCAGGGCGGCCATCTGGCGGGCCATCTGTTTGGGATCGTCGGCATAGAGCTTACGGATCAGCTTCAGCCGCTCCATCAGTTGGTTGAGCTTTTCGCGGGCCCGCGACTTGGCGTCGCCGATCGCGGTCTTCTTGCCGGCCCGAAGATCGCGCTTCAGATCGCTGAGCGCCTGCAGCCGGTCGGCGGTCTGCTGGTTGAGCTTGAGCACGGCCTTGGAGGGCGCCGACTCGCCGGTCGCGGCGGGGGATCGGCGGGGGCGGCCGGAGACCGGGCCGGGGCGGACTTGCCGCCGTTCAGGAGGGGACTCAACATCCCGACCGTGATCGTAAACACCATGGGCTTCGGCTCGCGAATGACATTCTGTCAAAGGGTGGCGCGACCCTAGCTCCGGCAAGGTTAAGCAAGACCTGTCGCCGAACGCTGAAATTCGGTGGAGTCGGGCCCGACGGCGCCGCTATAAAAGCCGAAACCGGCGTTTTCGCGCTTGCCATCCTCCGCCCTGGCCCGGCACCCTCACCACATCCATAGGTCGCAAATCGTGCAAGATCTCGCCCAAGCCGTCTATCTGACCCTGGGTCTGGCCCTGGTCGGGGGCTATCTCCTCGGCTCGATTCCGTTCGGCCTGATCGCCACCCGCCTGGGCGGGGCCGGCGACATCCGCCAGATCGGCTCGGGCAATATCGGGGCGACCAATGTGCTGCGCTCGGGCCGCAAGGATCTGGCGGCCATCACCCTGATCGGCGACGCCGGCAAGGGCGTGCTGGCCGTGCTGATCGCCCGCATGGTCACCCACAATGACGCCGTCGTCGCCCTGGCCGGCGGCGCGGCCTTTGTCGGCCACCTGTTCCCGGTGTGGCTGAAGTTCAATGGCGGCAAGGGCGTGGCCACCTTCTATGGCGTCCTGCTGGCCGCCGCCTGGCCGGTTGGCGTGCTGGCGGCGATCACCTGGCTGGCCATGGCCGCCCTGCTGCGCATCAGCTCCCTGGCCGCCCTGACGGCGGCGGTGCTGGCCGCGCCCTTCGCCTTCGCCACCGACCAGCCCTATCCGATGCTGGTCCTCAGCCTGTTCATGGCCGTGCTGATCTTCATCCGCCACAAGGACAATATCGGCCGTCTGCTGAAGGGCACGGAGCCGAGGATCGGCGGCAAGAAGCTCGCTGCCGAACCGCCGCAAGACCCCACCGGGCCTGCGTGACGCCGCGCCGCCTCTCGGATCCCGAGCGCCTGGCCTGGCTGAGGCTGGCGCGCACCGAGACGGTCGGCCCCGTCGCCTTTGAACACCTGCTGTCGCGGTTCGGCTCGGCCGAGCGCGCCCTGATCGCCCTGCCCGACCTGGCCCGCAAGGCCGGCCGCGCCGCGCCCCTGCGCCCGCCGCCGGTCGACGAGATCCTGCGCGAGCTGGAGACCGGGGCGCGGCGCGGGGCCCGGCTGATCTGCGGCGGCGAGCCGAACTTTCCCGCCCGCCTGGCCGCCCTGGATCCGCCCCCGCCGCTGATCTGGATCCTTGGGGCCGCCGCCCTGCTGCCCCGGCCCAGCGTCGCCATCGTCGGGGCGCGGATCGCCTCGGCCGGCGGCCAGCGCTTCGCCCGGCAGCTGGCGGCCGAGCTGGGCCAGAACGGCTATGTCGTGGTCTCGGGCCTGGCGCGCGGCGTCGACGGGGCCGCCCACGAGGGGTCGCTGTCGACGGGAACCGTGGCGGTGCTGGGCGGCGGGGTGGCGGATGTCTATCCGCCCGAGCACGCCGACCTGCACGCCCGCATCGCCGGCGAGGGCGGCTGCCTCGTCAGCGAAAGCGCCCCCGACCGCCGCGCCCAGGCCAAGGACTTCCCGCGCCGCAACCGGATCATTTCCGGCCTGTCCCTGGGGGTTGTGGTGGTCGAGGCCGAGCTGAAGTCCGGCTCGCTGATCACCGCCCGCCTGGCCGCCGAACAGGGCCGCGACGTGTTCGCCGTGCCCGGCTCGCCGCTGGACCCGCGCGCCCGGGGCCCCAATGACCTGATCCGCCAGGGCGCCATCCTCTGCGAGGGGGTCGAGGACGTGCTGCGCTCGCTATCGACCACCCCCAGCCTGCGCGAGCGCGACCGGGCCTATGATCCGGACCCGGCCGGCGACCTCGACCACGACGCCCTGCGCGAGTCGGTGGCGGCCCTGCTCTCGCCCACGCCGGTGTCGCGCGACGAGCTGGTCCGCGCCACCCGCGCCCCGACCTCGGCGGTGATGGCCGCCCTGGTCGAGCTGGCCCTGGCGCAGCGGGCCGAGCTGCTGGCGGGGGGGATGGTGACGGGGTTCTAAAACCCATCAAGATAGGTTATTCTGGCGATGGTCACGGTTCTTCGCACGCCTGGACTGCGCGTCGTCATCTATCTGAACGACCATGAACCGGCGCATGTTCATGTCATCGGTGACGGCGAGGCCAAGATCGCGCTCTCGGGACCCGACGGCGCGCCGAGGCTCGTTTGGAACAAGGGCCTGAAGCGCGCGGACGTGCGCCGCGCGCTGGCGATCGTGGTGGAACGGCGTGACGACTTGATCGCGCGATGGAGCGATATCCATGGCTGAGGTGACTGACGCGGAAATCGACGCCGCCACCGCCCGGGGCGAAAGCCTGGCCCTGACCGAGCCGAGAGCCGCCTCCGCTCGCTTCGATGCGGCGACGGGCAGAATTGTCGTGGAGCTCACCAGCGGGGCGGCCTTCGCGTTTCCAGCCCGTCTTGGCCAAGGCCTCGAAGCGGCCACCGACGAACAGCTGACCCGCGTCGTGGTCCAGGGCGGCGGCTATGGGCTTCACTGGGAAGACCTGGATGTGGACCTCTCGATCCCTGGCCTCGCCGCAGGGCTGTTCGGCACGAAAGCCCACATGGCCCGGATCGCGGGACGCGGGATCTCCGTCGCCAAGTCCGCCGCCGCCCGGGCTAACGGCGCCAAGGGCGGTCGCCCTCGCAAAGCGGTCTGAAGGCCCCCAAAATTCCTCTCTCTTAAGAGAGAGCCGGGCCGCTGGCGGCGCTCAATCTCAGGGTTCACAACGCCCCGCGTTGACAGACCCCCTGTCGTGCCCCCACTTTCCGCCGCTCGGCCCCGGTTCGTTTCGGGAACGACCCCTCCTCCCCAGGTTCAGAGTCCTAATGATCGTCGTCGTCGTCGAGAGCCGGCCAAGGCCAAGACCATCAACAAG
>NZ_PEGG01000081.1 GCF_002737765.1 Caulobacter sp. B11
GCGGCGCTCAAGGGTCTGGTCTCGGCCCGCTAGAGCGTTGAGGCGCAGTCCACGGCCGAGATCAAGATCTTGGGAGCAAGGCCCAAACCGCTTCAGACCTTGGCCGCTTCGGGCGACGGCCGGTCCGAGACTCTGGAAGGGCGCGGTATCAAACCGAAATGGCGCACCCGACACGATTCGAACGTGTGACCTTTGCCTTCGGAGGACTAGGTTCGCTTGCGGGTACGGCGTTGTTTTGGAACGGTAAAATCGTCCTCTAGCATTGCGGGTTCGGGACTATTCCGGGACTCCAGTGCAGCCCGTAACCCGTCATCCAGGGCATGGGCATAGACCAGGGTCGACTTGATATCCTTGTGACCCAGCACGCGCTGGGTGAGCTTGAGATTGCCGGTCTCGGCAAGGATGCTGGTTCCAACATGGTGGCGCGTGCCGTGGATCAAGCGGGGCGCCGTGAGGCCCGCGCGCCGCGCCGCCACCCGCAAGCGAGACTGGATCGCCGAATAGGTCAGGGTCACCAGCTTGCCCCTGGCGTCTTCCTCGAACCAGATCGTGGATAGGCGGGCGGCTCTGGCCCGTCCAACGCGCGCGGCGATCTGGCGGGCGTCCGATGGCCGCAAAGGCAAGAGGTGTGAGCCCTTCTTGCGGTTGTTCAGCACCAGGCTCGGGCCGTCCGGAATATAGGCGTCAGGGGCGAAGAACACCTCGGCAAAGCGCAAGCCGTAGGTCAACAGCAGGGTCAGTACCATACGGGCTGTCTCGTCGCACGCGGCCAACCATGCCTGCTGTTGGTCCTGGGTATAGATGCGGATCTCGGTTTCGGCCTCGGGCAGCAGCAGGGCTTCCCAATCGATCTCTGCCAGGCCCTTGATCTCCCAGGTCGTCTTGGCCCGATTGAGGATCCGGCGCATGGGCTTTGCCACATCGGCGTTCACGGTGGCGTTCGACAGGGTGTAGCGCTTGGCCTTGGCGTCAGGGGTGTCGACACCGCGCTGATAGGTTTCGCCCCGTCGCCGTTCGATGGCCTTGGCCAGGGTGCGGGTAGTGATGTCGGCCAGGGCGGTGTTCTTTCCGACCAGGCGGATCAGGATCTCAAGCCGGTGCTCGAGCTGGCGGCCAGACTTGCGATGCCGCCCGACCTCCTCCCACCAGCGGCCGGCGGCTTGGTCGAGGGTCAGGCCGTCGCCGTCGTCAAATGTGCCGAGCGCCGCCTTCTCCCGATATCGCCGCTCTACCGCTTCGGCTTTGCGAAGCGTTTCGACGCCGGTCGAGCCGTGAAAGCGACGACCCTTGAACTGGAAGTCGTAGTGCCAGAAACGGCTTTTCGCGGGCTTGTAGAGAGACATGGCCCCGAGGGTCCTTCGGTCAGATAGCGGCGAAGATCGGCCTCGCCATAGCGGCGGGTGCTGCCAATCACGGTCGCACGGATGACGAGGGCGTCACTCAGAGCCCGCAGGGTCCGCACGTCAAGGCCAAGCAGCTCGGCCGCAGCCTGAGCGGTGATCATGGCAGCGTCGGCGTATGCGGCGCGAAAGCGGGCCTCTGTAACGGGACCAAGTTGGGCGGCGGAAGCCTCATCCATGATCGACCTCCGGGTTAGGCCCGAGCTCTCGTCGACCTAGATCGAATTCATCACTCCTGCCAATTCCACCAAAGCCCGTTGCTGGGCGGGCGACATCGCGACGAACGCTCGCGCCAGGTCGCCGGCCCCCTTGAGGTTGATGAAGTCCATGAAGTCGGACAGCGGCCCGTCGGCGCCGCCGGTATCCAGTCCCTCGAAAAGAGCTCCGGCCGGCATGCCCAGCTTCTTGGCGATCTCGAACATCTTGGAGGCCGAAATCCGATTGGCCCCGCGTTCGTATTTCTGAATCTGTTGGAAGGTGATCCCCACGGCCTGTGCCAGTTCGTCCTGAGACATGCCCAGCGACTTCCGTCTGCCACGGACGAGCTTGCCGACATGAATGTCGATCGGATCGGGCTGATAAGGGGCCATGCAAGGATGATCCTGGAAATTGCTGGCGCTGAGCGCCGGTCAAAAGATGTTTAAAGGGGTTAGGCTGGTCAACCTGGAATGGCGGAAGCTCCGCGGCGCTGGCCGTTCGATCTTGCGTTCCGCTCATGACCGACGCTCCGTCGTTGAGGGAGCGCAGCTTGACGAAATCCCGCAGCCCATGGTCCAGCGGCGCGTCTCGTGGTCGGCGGCGTCGGACAGGGTGACGGCCCCGGCGTCCATCAGGCGGCGTCCGCGACAGGCGCCGCCGCGCGCAGGCTGGCCTGACGAACCATGACCCAGGCTTCGGCGAAGTTGAATGGCGCGGCCGGCAGACCGCCCATGCGGCGCAAGGCTAGGTGGTCCTCGCAGTCTTCCAGCCATGTCGCGACGATCGCCAGGGCCTCGGCCTCGGCCTTGTCCAGCAGGCTAGTCGGCTGGCGGTCCATCGCTTCGGGCCCGATGATCAGACCATAGAACCGCAGGAAGGCGATCAGGCCGACCCTGCCGGCCGCCAGCTGGTCCAGGTGCGCGGCGATCTGCTCGAGCAGGGCGGCCGAGCTTTGGCGGCTCATCTCGTCGGGCGCGCCGCGCAATGGGTGCTCGGTCCCGTTCAGCTGATCGATAGCGCTGGCCAGGGCGCCGCGCATATCAATCGTCACCTGAATGCTTCGAACGCCCATGGCTATGCCGCCCGGCCGATCACCGGCACGTCGGCGCGGGCCGCGTCCAGCGCCGCGCGCAGGGCGCGATGGCCGCCGCCGTCCAGCCAGGCCCAGCCCAGATAGCGCGCCTGGGCGCCGTCGGCGTCGAGGGTCCACAGCGAGACACCCGCACGGGGCTGGTCCTCGCCAAACACCAACAGAGGAGCCTCGAACATCTGGATGGCGGCCTCGCCGCGATCGCGGTGCAGAGCCTGGGCCAGTTCGCTCAGATCGGCGAAGGCGACCGGCTTGCACAGCGGGTCGGTGGGGGTGCGCAGCAGGGCGAAACGTGGATTGTCGGACATGCGGGGTCTCCTGAAATAGGCGAGGGCGTCAGCGATGAAGGGGCCTTTGCGGGCGTCGTGGCGGGGGGTCATTCCCGTCGTCCGTGTCGTCGCCGGGCGCGACTTCGTCGGCCTCCTGCGCCTCAGCATCGGCGGCGGTCTGGGCGCGCTGCGCCTCCAGCAGCGCCTCATGCTCGGCATGGCTGACCACGGCCGATCGAGGTCGGCGGCGGCGTTGACGGCGGCCATGACCAGGCGGATGCGGGCATTGGCCAGGGATCCCGCCGCTCCAGGCGCGCAGGTCGACCTGTTGGTTGTTGGCGTCGAGCAGCTGGCCGGGCTGGTCAGGGTGCTCGGGTTCGACGAACCGCCAGGGCAGACGCGCGCCGGTGTCTTCCAGGGTCTTGGCGACGGCCTCGGCCTCCCATTGGCGGGTCGTCATGGCCGCGACCAGATCGTTCGCCCGCCCGTTCACCGCCACGCGCTCCTGCTGCCTGGCCTTGAAGATGGCGTCCCGCCGGTCCTGCTCTTGCCTGTGGGCGTCTGCGGCCAGCGCGGCGGCCTCGACGCAGGCCTGGCCCTCGGGCGTCAGTTCAAAGGGGCCGTTCAGCCAAGGGGTCAGATAGCGGCCCTCGGTGTCGGCCTGTTCGGCCGCGTCGGATCCGGCGGCGGCGGCGCGCACGGCCAGCAGGTTGGCGGGTTTAAACAGGTCGGGGTGGTGGATCTTGATCTGTTCAAAGCCACTCCAGCCGACGAATTCCACCTTGTAGATTCCCGTCGTCCGATCTGGGCCTTGCGCGTACAGCAGGCCTCGGCCCTGCAGGGTGCTCAGCACCGGGTCAGCGATGGCGACCGGGTCGCATTCGATCCGGCGATAGGCGCTGACCTCGTCGCCCATGGCGGCGATCACCTCGGCGATGACCAGGGCCTGGGCTGGGGTCAGAACCAGCGGCTCGGGCCGGTTAGCCAGGCGCTTGCGGGCCTCGCCGACCGAAAGCTCCCCTGCCAGCAGCATGGCCTTCTCTTTGTCGTTCAGCTGGTTCAGCTGCAGGCGCTGCTGCACGAAGCGCTGGGTCTTGTTGACCTTGTCGGCCACGTCGGCCGTGCTCCAGCCATGGCCAGCGACCAGACGCTCAAAGGCCTGGGCCTCTTCCAGCGGGTTCAGATCGACGCGCTGCAGGTTCTCGACCAGTGCGGCCAGAGCGTGGTCGTTGTCGTCCATGGCGCGGATCTGCACCGGCACAAGACGGTCGGCCGGCCAGTCGCCGCGGTCGATCAGCAGGCCGATGGCACGCCAGCGGCGCTCGCCCGAAACCAGCCGATGCAGGGCGCAGGGCGATCCGTCGGCCAGGGGGCATCGGGCCGCACGACCAGGTTCTGCATCAGGCCCTGGGCGGCGATCGAATTGGCCAACTCGGCCAGGGCCTCGTCGTCAAATGCGCGGCGCGGGTTGAGGGGATCGGGCTGAATCAAGTGATGCGGCAGGGCGGTAAAGCCCTCGGCCAGAATGGCGCCATCGGGCGCGCCATTTGCCCGGTCGAGCGCCGCCAGCATCGACGCGCCAAGCGCCGTCAGGGTCAGCGCGTCACGATCAATCAGGCCGTCATTTTCTAGGACGGTCAGGTCCCGGGCGATGTTCTTTGGCGACCGATCCGCCGCGATGGCCAGCTCCGTCGGTGTGGCGCATGCGCCGGCCTGGATG
Organism: Caulobacter sp. B11; assembly: GCF_002737765.1. Taxonomy (GTDB): domain Bacteria; phylum Pseudomonadota; class Alphaproteobacteria; order Caulobacterales; family Caulobacteraceae; genus Caulobacter. Next base: position 4,678 of record NZ_PEGG01000081.1, read on the forward strand.
GCGCGCAGAAGGGGTTCGGCGGTGACGGCTAGCGGAGTCAGGGCGTTCATCGACTCGGTATCCTGATTTTTTTGGGGTTTGCGCTCGGCGGCCCCATGCCGGCCGGGCGCGGCCTCCTGGGCCGGTAGGTTCAGTTTGGCGGGGCGGCCCGCGCGGGCCTGGCCATCGTTAAGTCGCGCGGGCCTGGTCGCGCTTAGCGCGGCGTATCGAACTTGCCGAACACCGCCAGGCAGTCGATGCGATCCTGGGCGGTCAGCAAATGCTGCTGGAACACCGCCTGGCGCACATGCTCCTTGCGGTGCAGCGCCACGCCCAACATCAACTTGCCGTCCTGCACCCGATGGCGAAGGTTGGCGTACAATTCGACAGGGCTGTCGCCGAAGAACACCGGCAGGCTCAACAGAAAGCGCTTGGGCGCCTCGACGCCGCCCGTCCGGGTGCCCACGTCGGTCTCTTCGGTATAGTCGAAAGAGACGTTGTCGCTGGCGGTCTTGACCGTGCCCTTGAAATTCGCGCGCTGCACCGATTGCAGGTCGGACACGACTTCCAACAGGTCGGCGCCGGTGGGGGCGATGATATCGGCGGCGTTTTCCTCGATGAACCGGGCGAAAGTCAGCTGTTCCATCATCGTGCCGTCGATCTTGTTCCAGACGGCCCATTCGACCGAATAGGGCAGGGTCAGGGTCGCGACATGGGCGACAAGATCGGCCTTGGTCGGGCCGTGGTAATCGAGCGCCGCGACGATGGTGTTGCTGTCGACATCA
>NZ_PEGG01000082.1 GCF_002737765.1 Caulobacter sp. B11
GCCGCAGCTTGGACTCATGGTCGGGCGCGCCGGGCTGACCCTCGGGATGCAGGCCCCGATAGTAGAGCTTCTGCCACTGGTCGGCGGGGGCCTTGGGATTGTTCTGCTTGATCCAGTCCTGGAAGGCCGCGCGCGAGGCGCTCCAGGCGTCGAAGGAGGCCAGCAGCTCGGGTTGGTCCTCGAGCGGGCGCAGCTCGGGCTTCAGCCGGTCCAGCACCCCGCGCGGGGTCGGGAAGAAGAAGCAGACGGCTCGTTCTCCTCGAACCGAACCCAGGCGTCGGGCCGGGTGAAGCGCCAGTTCATGGTGAAGGTATAGGGCGACCAGTCGGTTTCGATCACCCCGCCCATCGGGGCGATGCCGTCCTTCATGGCGTTGGGCGGGCCGCCGACCCAGAGGTTCCAGCCCTCCGAGGTGCGCATGATGCCGTCGACATGAAAGGTGAGCGTACCGCTGCCGAACAGCGAGACCGGGGCCTTGCGGGGATCGGCGCCCGGATCCAGCACGATCTCGACGCACTCGGCGCCGACCCCGCCAGTCCAGCGCGCGGCGAAGCCGCAGGGGCTCAGAATTTCCCAACCATGGGTGTTGGCGATGGCCAGGGGCAGGCAGCGATAGGCGAAGCTCTCGGGCGTGGCGCTCATCCAGTCGCGCTTGGGCGAGGCGGGGGCCACGCGCGGCGACCAGCCCTCGCGCACATAGCAGACCAGCTCGGTCTCGGCCGCGCGGACGGGCGCGCCCCGGGGACGCTCCGGCGCCGATCCCTTCAACCGCTTCCTCATCTCAAGCCCTCGTCCGCTGCCGACGCGGCCTTATGACATGGGGTCCGCCGCCGGGTAAGGGCGGCGGACGGGGCCGGCGCCTATTGCCCTTTCAGCTTGCGGCCGAAGAACTCCAGATGGGTCCGCAGCACGCTGAGGCCCTTGGGCTTGCTGCCGCCGACGCTGTGGCGCTCGCCGGGATAGAGGGCCATTTCGAACGGGATGGCCTTCTTCTGCAGGGCGGCCATCACCCGGGTGCTGTTTTCGAAGATCACATTGTCGTCGGCCATGCCGTGCAGCAGCAGCAGGCTGCCCGGCTTGAGCTTGTCGAGGCGGTTGAGGATGTCGGAGCGGGCGTAGCCGTCCTTGTTCTCCTCCGGCTTGCCCATGTAGCGCTCGGTATAGGCGGTGTCGTAGAGGCTCCATTCGGTGGGCGGCGCGCCCGCCGCGCCGGCCTTGAATGGGCTGTTGTCGGCGGTCAGCATCATCAGGGTCATGAAGCCGCCGTAGGACCAGCCCATGACGCCCAGCTTGTCGGCGTCGACATAGGGCAGGGTCTTGAGATAGGCCGCCCCGACCAGTTGGTCCTCGACCTCGACCGTGCCGAGGCGGCGATCCAGGGCGCGCTTGAACTTGGCCGAGCGGTTGGCGCTGCCGCGGTTGTCGAGCTTGAAGACGATGTAGCCGGCCTCGACATAGGTGCGTTCGCCGGCGCTCTGCCAGGTCTTGCTGACGCGCTGGGCGTGAGGGCCGCCATAGACCGAGACGATGGCCGGATATTTTTTGCTGGGGTCGAAGTCCGACGGCTTGAGCATCGAATAGTGCAGGATCTCGCCGTCGGCGGCTTTCAGCGCGCCAAATTCGGGCGTGGTCAGGGTCGCGGCATAGGGCCAGTAGGGGTGTCCCTCGGCCAGCCGGTTCTCCTCGATCCAGCGGACGCGCTTGCCGTCGGGGGCGTAGAGGGCGGTCTGGGGCGGGGTCTTGGGGTCGCTATAGCTGCCGGCGAAGGCGCCGTTGGGGGCGACCTTGGCCGTCCACCAGCCGCCCGCCGGGGTCAGGGCCTTGGGCGCGCCGGGCTTGCGAAAGGAGACCTCGTAGAGCCGGCGCTCCAGGGGCGTATCGATCGAGGCGCCGAAGATCACCACCTGGCGCTTCTGGTCGACGCCCTCCACCGAACCGACCGGCCAGTCGCCCTTGGTCAGCTGGGCGATCAGCTTGCCGTCGGCGGCGTAGCGATAGAGGTGGTTGAAGCCGGAGGCCTCCGACGACCGCAGGAAGCTGCCGTCCTTCAAGGGGTGGAAGTCGTCGGCGACCTCGATGAAGTGGGCGTCGGTCTCCTTGAGGATCGTCCGGCCCTGGCCGGTGGCGGGGTCGAAGGCGATCAGGTCGAGGGTCTTCTGGTCGCGGCTGAGGCGCTGGACATAGAGGGTCTTGCCGTCGGCCGACCAGTCGACGCGGGCGACATAGATGTCCTTGTCGGCGCCGAGATCGACCTGCACCGACTTGCCCGTGGCCAGGTCCTGGACGAACAGGTCGACCACGGCATTGGGGCGGCCGGCGCGGGGATAGCGCTGGTTGATCACCGTGGCGCCGCCGGGGCCGATGTCGGCGCGCGGTACGACATCGACGCCGCTTTCGTCGACGCGCGTATAGGCGATCAGGCGCTCATCGGGCGACCACCAGTAGCCGGTGGCGCGGTCCAGTTCTTCCTGGGCGATGAACTCGGCGACGCCGAACGACAGGGTGTCCTTGCCGTCGGTGGTCAGGGCGCGCTCGTCCCCGCCGGTGATCGGCTTCAGATAGAGGTTCTGGTCGCGGACATAGGAGACGAAGCCGCCCTTGGGCGAGACCTTGGCGTCGACCTCGTCGCCGGGGGTTTGGGTCAGGCGGCTGACCGTGCCGTCGGCGACGCTGTCCAGATAGAGGTCGCCGTCGAGCGGCACGAGGATGAAGCGGCCCTGGCTGTCCCAGCTGTATTCGACGATGCCGCGCGACGAGACCCGGGCCCGCTCACGGCGGGCCTTCTCGGCCTCCGACAGTTCCTTGTCGCCGGACGACAGCGCCGCCGAGTCGATCAGGCGATAGGGCTCGCCACCGGCCACGTCGGCCGCCCACAGGTCCTGGACATTGGCGGCCTCGGCCTTGGCCTTCAGATAGGTGACGCGCTTGCCGTCCGGCGACAGGGCCACGCCCTTGGCCGTGGGACCGTTGAGGCCCGGATCGGCGAAGACGCGTTCCGGGGGCAGCTTTTGCGCCAGAACCGGCGATGACAGGGCGAGGCACGCCGCGAGGGCGGAAAGCGAGGGTCTGATCATGGCGCGGGACGCTAGTGGCGACGCGCGGGGTTGTCAGCAGGGAAAAGTCGGGCGGCGGCCGCAATCCCGTCGCCGACAGCCCCTGTTCAGGCCGCGGGCCTGGATCAGCTGACCTTCAGCCCCGCCGTTTCCACCACCTGGGTGATCTTCACCGCGCCCTTTTCGTCATGGACCGTCACGGTCGCCACCGGCGCGGCGCCGCGCCAGTCGATCTCGATCATCCCGAAATTACGCTCGCGCAGCACCGGAGACACGCGCAGGGCGTTGGGCGGCGTCACCGGCCAGACCTCGGTCAGGCCCGAGGAGGTGATGTCCCAGATCGGGTAGGGAACGTTGGTGTCCAGTCGCGAGACCTCGGCATAGTGGGTGTCGCCGCTGATACAGATCAGGCGGTCGGCGCGCTGGCGGCGGATGGCGTCGAACAGGCGCTGGTGGTCGCGGGCATAGTTGATCCAGCTTTCCCAGCCGGCGAAATCGGCCAGCACCTGCAGGCTCGAGCCGAAGATCCGCAGATCGGCGGGCTGGGCCAGCTGGGTCTCCAGCCAGGTCCATTGCGGCTCGCCGATCATGGTGGCGTCCAGGTCGGGGATGCGGTCATAGGGACCCGGGGTTTCCTTGCCCGACAGGCCGTGGCTGATCGCCCAGGCCTTGTAGCCGCCCTTGAAGGTCTTCTCGACCAGCGGCGTGCGGTTCCAGCGCAGGTCGGGCAGGATGATCTGAACGCGCTGGCCCTCGGGGCCAAAGACATAGGCGGCATAGACGCCGTCGCGCGTGCGGCGCACCGAGTCGGCCGGCTCGCCCCAGAAGTCGCAGAACTGACGACGACTCTCGGCCTTCATGGGATAGTCGCCGCCGGCGTCGTTCTCGCCGAAATCGTGGTCGTCCCAGATGGCGATGAGCGGGGTGGTGTCGCGCAGGCGCTTGAAGCCGGGCTTGGCCGCCAGGGCCGCGTACTTGGCCGCCATCACCTTGGGATCGCGGGTGTCGGCATAGATGTTGTCGCCCAGGAACACGAACAGGTCGGGCTTTTGGTCGAGGATCGCGTCCCAGATCGGTTGGTCCTTGGCCTGGTTGGCGCAGGAGCCGAAGGCGATGCGGGTCAGGGCGCGGTCCAGGGCCTTGTGCGGCGCGTCGACGGTCGCGGCGCGGGCCGCCGGCGCGATCGCCAGGGCGGCGGCCGATAGGCCAAGGGCGCTGCGGCGCGAAAGATCGGTCACGGGGCGTTTCCTCATTCTTGAGTTCAAGCTTGAACGACAAAGGGCCGGGAGTCTCCTCCCGGCCCCAAGCTTGATAGGTTCGTCGGCTTAGAACGCCTTCTTCACCGAGATGAAGAACTGACGCGGCGGAGCGGTCAGGACCGTCTGGGCCGTGCCGGCGGCGTCATTGGCGACCATGCCGCCCGAACCGATGGTCGAGATATAGTCCTCGTCGGTCAGGTTGGTGATGTTGGCCTGGATCTCCATGCCCTTGGTCCAGGCGTCGTCGTCGGCGAAGCGGTAGCCCACGGTCAGGTCGGCCACCGTGGGTCGAGGGGCCAAGCCGCCGATGTTCTCATAGGTGTAGTAGCGC
>NZ_PEGG01000083.1 GCF_002737765.1 Caulobacter sp. B11
GCCGCCGGTCCTGATAGAAGCCGCGCCGCTTGACCATCGGCTTGCGGCTGAAGATCCAGGTGTCGCAATAGCGCTTGCCGTCACAGGAGACGCTGTAGGGATAGGTCCGGCGCAGGCCCTCGATCACGGGCCAGGATTCGCCGCCGCCTTCTTCCAGGGTCAGGATGTCGGCGTCCTGGGCCAGGATCCATTTCAGGGTCGCCTCGGGATCGTCGTTGCCGGCCCAGAGGTTGAACTGGACCAGCTTAATCTGCCGCGCTTCGCGCGGCGCCGGCTTGGGTTGACCCAGGGCGGCCAGCAGTTCGGGGGTCATCAGGGCGCCGCAGGCCAGGACGGCGACCAAGGCGATGGCGGCGATGGCGATGCGCTCGGGCCCTCGCGCCGCGACCAGGCCCAGCCCCAGTCCGCCCAGCCCCATGGCCAGCCAGATCGGCGCGAAATGGGTTAGGGCGTCCAGCCGGTCGCTGAACACGCCCCCCAGGCAGGCCAGGGCGAAGGCCGCCCCGACCAGAGCCAGCATCAAGGCGGTGCCGCGCAGCATCAGGCTGGCCAGTTGCAGGATCAGTCGCATGACCCTCGACCTACCACGGACGGTCTCGCTTCGCCTTCACTCAGTCGCCAGCGAAATAGACGAAGCTGATCTTGCGTACCGGCTCGGCGCCGATCCGCAGACCGCCGGTCAGCACGGCTCTTGCCTCACCGCCCGGCCCGCCGGCCTTGGCGGCCTTCAGGGCGTCGACGTCGAACTGGCCCAAAAAGGCCACCTCGCCGATCCGGGGATCGGCGCTGCGGAACGCAACCTCGCGGGTGTCGACCCGGTAGCTATCGGCCAGCAGGCGGAAACTGACCGTGTGATAGGTCTGACCCAGTTCGTTCTCGGCCGTCGGGCTGGTGACGTCCTGGAATTCCAGGAAGAACGGCCCGAAATTGCTGGGGCGCTTCCCGTCTTCCCAGGCGGCGAAGTCGCTGGGCGAACCCATGTTCAGGGACTTGAGCCGCCAATTGCCGACCTGAGCGGGGGGCTGGGCGAAATAGTAGCCAAACACGTCCAGGGCCGGGTCATGCTGGAAACCGGCGACGGCAGGATCGGGCGAGGGGGCGGCGACCGGGGCCGTGGCGGCCGGTGGTCGGGCAGGCGCTTCGGCGGTGGGCTTGTTGTCACAGGCGGCGACCAGGAAGGTCAGCAGCGCAACTGAGGCAAGCTGGCGTTTCATGGCGATCCTCCCCCGAAGACTGGTGTGTCCTGGAGTTTGCCGTCGCTTGCAGGTCTTTGTCCACGGCGCTCGCGCGGCGGGCTATCTTGACCTGCGGGCTTGCCCGTGTCCTTGAAGCCGCCCCATGCGCCTTTCCGATTTTGACTTCATCCTTCCCGAGGACAGCATCGCCCTGCGACCGGCCGAGCCGCGTGATTCCGCGCGCCTGTTGGTGGTGCGGCCGGGCGAGGCTCTGGCCGACCAAGTCGTGTCTGATTTGCCCGATTTCCTGCGTCCCGGCGACGCCCTGGTGTTCAACGACACCCGGGTGATCCCGGCGCGGCTGTCGGGCCTTCGGGCCGGGCGGCTGACCGGCGGCGGCGACGGCGCGCCGGTGGCGGTCGAGGCGACCCTGCATCGCCGGTTGGCTCCGGATCGCTGGGCGGCCTTCATGCGTCCGGGCAAGCGCCTGCAGGTCGGCGACCGCGTGGCCTTCGGCGCGGACGAGAACCGGCTGGACGCCACCGTTCTTGAAAGCGCGACGGCGGCGAGGTGCTGCTGGCTTTCGATCTGTCGGGCCCCGAGCTGGATATCGGCATCGCCCGCCACGGCGAGATGCCGCTGCCGCCCTATATCGCCGCCAAGCGCCCCGAGGACGACCGCGACCGCGCCGACTACCAGACCGTCTATGCGCGGGAGGACGGCTCGGTCGCCGCCCCGACGGCGGGTTTGCACTTCACGCCGGACTTGCTGGAGCGGCTGAAGGCGCGGGGCGTGTCGCTGCACTTCGTCACCCTGCATGTCGGGGCCGGCACCTTCCTGCCGGTCAAAACCGACATCGTGGCCGAGCACAGGATGCACGCCGAGTTTGGCGAGGTGCCGGCCGCCGTGGCCGACGCCCTTAACGCCGTGCGCGCCGCCGGCGGTCGCATCGTCTGTGTCGGCACTACCAGCCTGCGCCTGCTGGAAAGCGCCACGGGCGAGGACCGCGTCATCCGGCCGTTCGCCGACGAGACGGCGATCTTCATCACCCCCGGATACCGCTTTCGCGCTGCCGACGTGCTGATGACCAATTTCCACCTGCCCAAGTCGACCCTGTTCATGCTGGTCAGCGCCTTCGCCGGTCGCAAGGTCATGCGCGACGCCTATGAGCGGGCGATCGCCACGGGCTACCGCTTCTATTCCTATGGCGACAGTTCGCTGCTGTTCCCCGCTGACCCGGACGAGACCTGAGCATGGCCTTTCCCTTCGAGATCTCGGCCACGGACGGCGCGGCCCGCACCGGCGTTTTGAAAACGCCGCGCGGCGACATCCGGACCCCGGCCTTCATGCCGGTCGGCACGGCCGGGACGGTCAAGGCTCTGACCGTCGATCAGGTCAAGGACACCGGCGCCGACATCATCCTGGGCAATACCTATCACCTGATGCTGCGGCCCACGGCCGAGCGGGTGAAGCGCCTGGGCGGTCTCCACAGGTTCATGCGCTGGGACAAACCGATCTTGACCGACAGCGGCGGCTTCCAGGTCATGTCGCTGTCGGGGATCAGCAAGGTCACCGAGGAGGCCGTGACCTTCTCCAGCCATATCGACGGCTCCAAGCATGCGCTCAGCCCCGAGCGATCGATGGAGATTCAGGCCGACCTGCTGGGCAGCGACATCGTCATGCAACTCGACGAGTGCGTGGCCTGGCCGGCCGAGGAGAAGCGGGCCCGCGAGGGCATGGAGCTTTCGGCCCGCTGGGGGCGCGGTCAAAGGCGGCGTTCGGAACCCGCGACAGCCAGGTGCTGTTCGGCATCCAGCAGGGCTCGACCTTCAAGAATCTGCGCCAGGAGTCCTCCGAGCGCCTGCAGGAGATCGGCTTCGACGGCTACGCGCTGGGTGGGCTGGCGGTCGGGGAGGGGCATGAGGCGATGTGCGAGGTGCTCGACTACGCGCCGGCCATGCTGCCCGCCGACAAGCCGCGTTATCTGATGGGGGTCGGCAAGCCGATCGATCTGGTCGAGGCGGTCTATCGCGGCGTCGACATGTTCGACTGCGTGCTGCCGACCCGTTCGGGTCGCCATGGCCAGGCCTGGACCTGGGACGGGGCGATCAACATCAAGAACGCACGGTATGCCGAGGACGACACACCGCTGGATCCCGGCAGCGACTGCCCGGCCAGCCGCGACTATTCCAAGGCCTATCTGCGCCACCTGTTTAAGGCCGAGGAGATCCTGGGCCAGGTGCTGCTGTCCTGGCACAACATCGCCTTCTTCCAGGCCCTGACGGCGGCGATGCGCGAGGCGATCGCCGAGGGTCGGTTCGAGGCCTTCCGACGGGACTTCGCGACCCGTCAGTGCAAGGCGGGCTGAGCGGGCACGCCGGCGGGTTCAGGCTCTGGCCGGGTCGGGTATCGCGGCTTGCGGTCCTTGAGCGCCGGCTCGATTTTCGCCGCGCCGAGATGCTGGGGCGTAGCCGGCGGATTGCAGCCTCGAGATTCGCCCAGGCCCTTCAGATAGGCGCGCCGCACGTGGCCGGAGGTGATCGCCGTCTGCACCAGGCGATCATGGCGTTCGGCCCCGGACAACTTTCGCACCCATCCTCGCATCGGGATCAGGTCTTGGGCGGCGCTGGCCACCGCCCCAAGGGCGGCGCGACCGGCGGCGCGGCGGCCTCGGTCCATCAGATCCTCGTCCTCCTCGGGCGGGTGGGCGTCGAGATCCTCGCCCAAGGCGGCGTCCAGCGGCACGATCTGGCTGGCCAGGACCTCGCACCCCACCCGCGGCGGCCGTGCATAGGGATCGGTCATGGCCTCCAGAAGAATGGGCGGGATCTTGGTGCGCACCAGGTTGACGTCGCGCAACGGCGCCGACACCGCGCCGCCGATGCTGTCTCGGTTGGCGTCCTGGGTGGTCTGGACCTGCTCCTCGGTCACCGGCTGCGACGCCGGCTGCGCGGTGCTGGCGCAGCCGGCGAGGACGGGCAAGGCGAACAACAGGGTCATCAGACTACGCATGGCTGAACCCTAACGCGTCAGAGGCGCAAGCGTCATCCACGATGACGACGAAAGCCTGCTTGCGGCGCGGGCGAGCCCCGACTATGTTCCGCGCCGCTTCCACCGGCCCCCGCCGCGTTGACAGCGGGCCGGTAGCTCAGTGGTAGAGCATTCGACTTTTAATCGAATGGTCGTGGGTTCGACCCCCACCCGGCCTACCAAAACCTTGAAGGTTTTCAAGGACTCTAAAGAAAGCTTCGGCAATCTGTCCATTTCACCCCGGACCCGTCGTTCAAGCCGGGTTTTGAGACCTTGAGCGCGACGCCTCTGTTTGGGCGGCGTGTTCCCGGAACCAACCGAATCGTGCGGTCGCGCCCTGTGCTTGCCGGCCGCGTCCCCGCCCAGGGGAGTGGCGGCGGCGTTCGCGCATCATGCCGTCTCGGCAGCAAGCTGTTCTTACAAAATCGCCTAGAACCTCCACCCTAGGTGGTGCACAACGGGCCATTCCGGCGCGGCCGGTGATCTGGAAGGGTCTATCGTGAAGACAGCCGTCATTAGCGTGGTGAAGAACGTTGAGGGTCGCATCGAGGAATGGTGCGCCTATCAACTGGCCTTTGGCTTTGACGCTGTAATTCTGCTGAACAATGGATCGACCGATTCAACCCGAGCCGTCGTCGAGCGCATGATCGCATCGGGCGCGGGGGACATCCGGCTTTTCGACTGGACCATGACCAACGCCGGCTACCAGACCATGGGGTTTGAGTGGGCCATGTGGCGTCACCGCGACGAGTTCGATTGGGTCGCCTGTCTTGACGCCGACGAGTTCATGTCAGGGTTCAGCATCCCCTCCATGCTGGATGTTCCAAGAAGCTGCTCGGCCATCATGGTTCCATGGGCGGTGTTTGGGTCGTCCGGCCTCGACGCGTCTCCGGAACTGGTCGTCCCGGCGTTCATCCAGCGGGCGCGCGACGACCATTGGGACTACCATCACGTCAAGAGCTTCGTCCGCCCGTCCTGTGTGATCGGGGCGTTCAATTCCCATCACTTCCACGTCCATGGCAGCACGCTCGACACGCGCCATCTGAACATCGTCGAACCCAGCGCCGTGCAGCATTCCCAGCCGAGCTTCGCCCATGGCAAGGTCAACCACTACTTCGTGCAATCGCGCGCCGATTTTCAGGCCAAGATCGACCGGGGCTATCATGACCATCCGGATCGGCGTTGGGACGAGTTCGATCAGCTCAATCGCAACGAGGTCCAGGACACCGACGCCCTTATCCACCTGGAAGCGACCAAGGCCCTCATGGAACGGTTCCGGCATGCCTAGCGATCGCGCTGATTTTTAGGCGGAGGTCGCGGGCGGCATCTTGGTAGAAGCTCTGGGATGGAATTGACTCTCAAGGGCGGCAGGTGCCCGACCGACGGCGGTTGTCCAGTCGGTGGTCGCGTCCCGGTCCTCCGTTCGCTGCTCCTCGGCCCAGAGGACTCGAACCGTGACGCCGGCTGCGCCTGTGTTGGCCCGCGAGCGTACAGGTCGTCTTTGCCTATCCCTGTCGACCGCCAGTTTTTCTGGTGCGGGCGCGCGGTAAATCTCAATTGACCCGACCGGCGTGGAAGGGATTAAACCACACAGCGCGATCGCGGAATTTCTGAACTTCGCGGTGAGACGCTTTGATCTTCGAGCCCTTGGGCGACAAACGCCGTAGCATGGACGACGCTCACGCGATGACCGCCGAGACCTATGCTGCGTCCCCAACGCCTGTCGTCCGGCGAGCCCTGTTTCGGCGCCGTTCGGCGATCCCGGGGTTCGGCGTGACCCTGGGCGTCACCCTGACCATCCTGTCCCTGATCGTGCTGATCCCGCTCTCGGCCGTGGCGATCAAGGCGGCCGAGCTTTCGCCGCAGCAGTTTCTCGCCGCGGCGTTTTCCGAGCGGGCCCTGGCCGCCTATCGCCTGTCCTTCGGCGCGGCGTTCGTCGCCGCGGTGATCAACGGCGTGTTCGGTCTGCTGACCGCCTGGACGCTGGTGCGCTACGAGTTTCCCGGCAAGGCGGTGATCAATGCGCTGGTGGATCTGCCCTTCGCCCTGCCCACGGCGGTCGCCGGCATCGCCCTGGCCACCCTCTATGCGCCCAACGGCTGGATCGGCGCGCACTTGACCCCCTTGGGGATCAAGGCGGCCTACAACCCGATCGGCGTCACCATCGCCCTGATCTTTATCGGCCTGCCCTTCGTGGTGCGCACCCTCGAGCCGGTGCTGCGCGATCTGGCCGCCGATGTCGAAGAGGCCGCCGCCAGCCTGGGCGCCTCCCGGCTGGCCACCATCCTGCGCGTCGTGCTGCCGGCCCTGGCCCCGGCCTGGCTGACCGGCTTCGCCCTGGCCTTCGCCCGGGGCATCGGCGAGTACGGCTCGGTCATCTTCATCGCCGGCAACATGCCCTACAAGAGCGAGATCGCCCCGCTGCTGATCATCATCCAGCTCGAGCAATATGAATACGCCGCCGCCGCGTCGATCGCCCTGGTGATGCTGGGTTTCTCGTTCCTGATGCTTCTGGTGATCAACGCCGTACAGGCCTGGGCGCGGAGATTCCACTGATGGCCCGTGCGCGCCACCCGACCCAGGATCCGCTGTGGGCCAAGCTGATCGTCATCACCCTGGTCATGGTCTTCCTCGGCCTGGTCCTGGTTCTGCCCCTTGCGGCGGTCTTCGCCGAGGCCTTGCGCAAGGGCGTGGATGTCGCCCTCGCCGCCATCAGCACCCCGGACGCCCTGGCCTCGGTCCAGTTGACCTTGATCACGGCGGCCATCACCGTGCCGTTCAACGCCGTTTTCGGGCTCTGCGCCGCCTGGGCGATCGCCAAGCACGAGTTCCCGGGCAAGGCCCTGCTGATCACCCTGATTGACCTGCCGTTCTCGGTTTCGCCCGTGGTGGCCGGCCTGATCTATGTGTTGGTCTTCGGCATGCAGGGCTGGTTTGGCGAACGCCTGGTCGACCACGACATCAAGATCATTTTCGCGGTTCCGGGCATCGTTCTGGCCACGATCTTCGTGACCTTCCCCTTCATCGCCCGCGAGTTGATCCCGCTGATGCAGGAACAGGGAACCAGCGAGGAGGAGGCCGCGGTCTCGATGGGGGCGTCCGGGCTCTACACCTTCTGGCGGGTCACCGCGCCGAACGTCCGCTGGGGCCTGCTGTACGGCGTCTTGCTCTGCAACGCCCGCGCCATGGGCGAGTTTGGAGCGGTCTCGGTGGTCAGCGGCCACATTCGCGGCCTGACCAACACCATGCCGCTGCATGTGGAAATCCTCTACAATGAGTATGACTTCGTCGCCGCCTTCGCCGTCGCCGCCCTGCTTTGCCTGCTGGCCGTGGTGACCCTGGTCCTCAAGGCCGCGCTCGAGATCGCCCAGCCCGCCGTGCGCGGGCGCGGCCACTGACGGAACATCGCCCCATGACCATCTCCATCCGTTCCGTCGAAAAGCAGTACGGCCGCTATCCCGCCCTCAACAAGGTGGGCCTCGAGATCGCCGACGGCGAACTGCTGGCGCTGCTGGGCCCATCCGGCTCCGGCAAGACAACTCTGTTGCGGGTGATCGCCGGCCTGGAGTTCCCGGAAGGCGGCCAGGTCCTGTTCAACGACCAGGACGTGACCTTCGCCTCGGCCGCCGCGCGGCGGGTGGGCTTCGTGTTCCAGCAATATGCGCTGTTCAAGCACATGACCGTGGCCCGCAACGTCGCCTTCGGCCTGGATGTCCGCAAGGGCAAGGACAAGCCCTCCAAGGCCGAGATCACCGCCCGCGTCGACGAACTGCTCAAGCTGGTCGAGCTGGACGGCCTGGGCGGTCGCTATCCGTCGCAGCTATCGGGCGGCCAGCGCCAGCGTGTGGCCCTGTCGCGCGCCCTGGCCGTATCGCCCAGCGTGCTGCTGTTGGACGAGCCGTTCGGGGCCTTGGACGCCACGGTGCGCAAGTCGCTGCGCCGCGAACTGCGCCGCATCCATGACGCCACGGGGGTGACGACCATCTTCGTCACCCACGACCAGGAGGAGGCGCTGGAGCTGGCCGATCGGGTCGCGGTGCTGAATGCCGGCCAGATCGAGCAGGTCGGCACGCCCGATGAAGTCCACGACAACCCCGCCAGCCCGTTCGTCTGCGGGTTCGTGGGCGAGGCCAACCGCTTCGACGGCGTGGTCTCAGGCGGCCAATTCACGGCGGGGCCGGTGGTGCTGGCCGCGCCCGGCGCGCGGGACGGCCCCTCGATCGCCTATGTGCGACCGCATGATTTCCTGCTCGACGAGTCTGGCTTCGAGGCCAGGATCGAGCGTGTCGCGCCGCAGGGCCCGCTGGCCCATGTCGAGGCCGTTCTGGCCGACGGGCGGCGCATCGAGGTCACGGTCGCCCGCGACGACGCGCCGCGATTTGCGGGCCTGGTAAAGCTGTCCTCGCGCCGCAGCCACGTGTTCGCGGCCTGATCGACGCCTATTGCTGCTGCTGCTGACGCTGCTGGTTCTCGCGGATCGCGTCGGCATTGGCGCGTCGGCGGGCCTTGCTTCCCGACGGGGCTGACGGACGGGGCAAGCGCAGGAACTCCGGCTCGGCCAGGGCCGCGCGGGCCCGCCGCACCGAGACGCCCACCGCCAACTGGCTGTCGGAATCGCCTTTGTAGACCCCGCGGGACGGTGTGACGTCGCCGTAGTCGCGCCCAACGGCGACGGCGACATGGCGTTCGCCCGTGAGCATATTGTTGGTAGGATCAAAGCCCACCCACCTCAGGCTGGGCAGGAACACCTCGACCCAGGCGTGGGTCGCGTCGGGATCGGAGCGGTCGCCCGCGTCGCGGTCGGTGAACAGGTAGCCCGAGACATAGCGGGCCGGTAGACCCCAGGCGCGGCAGATGGCCAGCATGATGTGGGCGAAGTCCTGGCAGACGCCTCGTCGGGCTTCCAGCGCCAGGTCGATGGGGCTGTCGGCGTCGGTGACGCCGGGCTCGTAGTCGAACGCCTGATAGAGGGTCTCATTGAGCCGCCGCAGGGCGCTGAGCGGGTCCTGCCGCCGCAGGGCGTCCAGATCGTGGTCGACGATGAAGCGTTCGAGCATCTCGGTGGTGCGAACAAAGCCGTGCGGACGCAGGAAATCAAAGCACTCGCCGCGGACGAACTCGCTCTTCATTCGATCCCATTCGCCCATGTCGAGATGGAGCGGAAGCTCCGCGGGGGCTTCGGTCTCGACCGCCGAGCGGGCGATGATCGTCAGCTTGTCGTGCGGTTGCGGCACGTCGAAATGGTAGACGGCGTTGCCGAAGCTGTCGGCATAGGAAAACACCTGGGCGGCCGGGTCGATGTCGAGGTCGAAGCTGACCAGCCGTTGGCGCGCGCCCTTCTGAGGCTGCATCCACAGCTCCATCAGGCTTTCGCGGACCGGTCGTTCATAGTGGTACTGGGTGACGTGGCGGATCTCGAGCAGCATGACGGATCCTTAGGCGGGAAGGCGGTGTTCGAGCGGATAGGCCACGAAGGTCTCATAGATTCCCTGGTGGATACGGGCGCATTCATTGGTCACGGTGGTCAGCAGGCTGCTGGCCCCGTAGGCCTCCAGTTCGTCCACGTCGGCGAATTCCAGACGCGCCTTCAGCCGGCCGGCCATCCGTTCGGGGGCGGCGCGGCCGGTGGCTTCCACGTGGCGGGCCAGTTCGCTGAGGTGACGTTCGATCTGGGCGGTGGCGAAGCGGATGGAGCGCGGGAAATCCTCGTCGAAGACCAGGAACTCCAGGATGTGCCGCGGTTCGATCTCGGCGGTATAGACCCGAAGATAGGGCTCAAGCGCGCAGGCCATGCGCAGCAGGCTGACCAGGGCCAGGTGGTCATTGATCTCGCGGCCCGGACCTTCTGAAAAGCAGGCCTCCAGCAGGCTGGCGATCAACTGGGCCCGTTCCAGGTACATGCCAAGCATCATGAAGCGCCAGCTCTCGCCGTGGCTCATGGTCGCGTCGGCGGCGCCCTTGAACAGGTGCACGTCGGCGATCAGGTCCTGCAGGAAGTTCACCGACCCGTCCGCGAAGGCGTCGGCCGCCCCTTCGTCGGTGACCTTCAGATAGAGCAGATTGAGGCGCTCCCAGGTCTCGGTGGTGATCTGGTCGCGGACCTGACGGGCGTTTTCCCGGGCCTTGGCCACCGAGGACACCACCGAATTGTGGTCCGAGCGGTCCAGGACCAGGGACTCGGCGGCCTCGAAGGGGCCCGTGTCGCCGATCTCGGTCTCGCCGACCGCCGAAAGGGCGATCCGAACGGCCTGGGCGCCGGAATCGGTCTGGTCGAGGGTGGCGTTGAGCATCACCGTCGACAGGCGCGACAGGTGCTCGGCCCGCTCCATGTAACGGCCCAGCCAGTAGAGGCTGTCGGCCACGCGCGCGAGCATCATGCCTCGGCTCCCTTACCGTTCATGCTGCTGTCGTCGGCTAGCACCCAGGTGTCTTTCGATCCGCCGCCCTGGCTGGAATTGACCACCAGCGATCCGCGCTTCAGCGCCACCCGCGTAAGAGCGCCGGGCGTGACGACGGTCTTCTCGCCCGACAGGATGAAGGGCCGCAGATCAACGTGCCGGGGCTCGATGCGGCTATCGACCAGGCACGGGGCCGTCGACAGCTGGATGGTCGGTTGGGCGATGTAGTTGGCGGGATCGGCCCGCAGGGCGTCGGCGAAGTCGCTGCGCTCCTGGGCCGTGGCGTGGGGCCCCACCAGCATGCCATAGCCGCCCGACGCGCCCACGGCCTTGACCACCAGCTTGTCCAGATTGGCCAGGACGTGGCTCAACTGGGCGGGCTCACGGCAGAGGAAGGTCTCGATATTGGGCAGGATCGCATCCTCGCCGAGGTAGTATTTGATGATGTCGGGCACGAAGGCATAGACGGCCTTGTCGTCGGCCACGCCGGTGCCCGGCGCGTTGCACATCACCACATTGCCGGCCCGATAGGCGTTGAACAGGCCCGCCGCGCCGAGTGAGGAGTCGCGGCGGAAGGTGAGGGGGTCGATGAAGTCGTCGTCGACCCGGCGATAGATTACGTCCACCCGACGCAGGCCGGTGGTGGTGCGCATGTAGACCATGTTGTCATGAACCACGAGGTCGCGGCCCTCGACCAGCGGTACGCCCATCAGTCGCGCCAAATAGGCGTGCTCGTAATAGGCCGAGTTGTAGACGCCGGGGGTCAGCACCACGACCTGCGGATTGGGCCGCCAGTCGGCGCTCATGCTCTTCAGGGTCGCCAGCAGCAGGTCGGGATAGCGCTCGACCGGCCGGACCCCGGCGGCGCGATAGGTGCCGGGGAAGGTGCGTTTGGCGGCGTCGCGGTTGGCCA
>NZ_PEGG01000084.1 GCF_002737765.1 Caulobacter sp. B11
CGGCCATGATGATCCACTTGCGGCCGATCTTGTCCGACAGCCAGCCGAACAGCACGAAGAACGGCGTGCCGATCAGCAGGGAAATGGCGACCAGACCGTTGGTCAAACCGCCATCGACCTTGAGCATCTTCTCCAGGAAGAACAGAGCGTAGAACTGTCCAGTGTACCAGACCACCGCCTGGCCCGCCGTCAGCCCGACCAGGGCCAGGATGACGATCTTCAGATTGCCCCACTTGGCGAAGGAATCGGTCAGCGGCTTCTTGCTGCCCTTGCCCTCGTCGATCATTTTCAGGAACGACGGGCTTTCGGCCAGCTGCAGGCGGATCCACAGCGAGACGCCCAGCAGCAGGACCGAGATCAGGAACGGAATCCGCCAGCCGAACTCCTTGAAGCTGTCTTCTCCCAACGCCTGACGGGTCAGCAGGATGACCAGCAGGCTGAGGAACAGGCCGAAGGTGGCGGTGATCTGGATGAAGCTGGTGTAGAGGCCCCGCCGACCGGGCGGTGCGTGTTCGGCGACATAGGTGGCCGCCCCGCCATATTCGCCGCCCAGGGCCAGGCCCTGGACCAGGCGCATAACCACCAGGGCGATCGGCGCGGCGATCCCGATCTGGGCGTAGCTAGGCAGCAGGCCGACCACGAAGGTCGACAGGCCCATCAGCAGCATGGTGACCAGGAAGGTGTTCTTGCGGCCCCAGAGGTCGCCGAGCCGGCCAAAGACCAGGGCCCCGAACGGCCGCACCGCGAAGCCCGCCGCGAAGGCCAGCAGGGCGAAGATATAGCCGGTGGTCTCGTTCACGCCCGAGAAGAAGTGGTGAGTGATGTAGGTCGCCAGCGAGCCGTACAGGTAGAAGTCATACCATTCGAACACCGTGCCCACCGACGCCGCCCCGATGACCAGGGCGTCCTTGCGTCCCACGACCTGGCCGGTCTTGGCGTCCGCTGATGTCGCGGTGGGTTCACCCATGGTCTCGCCTCCCCGGCTCGCCGCTTGGCGCGGCTGTCGCTCGACTCGTCGCATCCCGCGGCGTTGTTGACCAGTGCGAGGCCGTCCAGCGATTGGAGAGGACGATTTGCGCGAGGCCGAGCAAGCCGCCTCCTTGGCCGCGCCGTGTCATCTTCAGTGCTCGCGACCCATGCGCCAGAAGCTCTGGGTCAGGGGCTCGAGCAGGTAGCTCAGGGCCGAGCGCTTGCGCAGCGGAATCAGGACCTCGACCGGTAGCCCGGCCTGAAGACCGGTGCTGTCGCCCCGCACCTGCCGGATCTTGGCCAATTCTTCAGGCGGAGCGGCGACCTCGGCGCGGAAGTACTGGGTTCCGGTCTTCTCGTCGGTGAAGCTGTCGGCCGAGAGCTTGGTCAGGACGCCGTTGAGCAGGGGCAGGTTGCGCTCGTGCAGCGAGGTGAAGCGGATCTGGGTCTTCTGACCGGGCCGAAGATCGTCGGCGTCGGCCGGCGAAATCCTGGCCTGGATGACCAGCTTGCGATCCTGCGGGACGATTTCCATCAGGATCTGGCCCGGAGACACCACCCCGCCCACGGTGAAGACGCTCATGGCCACGACCCGGCCGCCGGCCGGGGCGCGCACCGTGGAGCGGGCGAGCTGTTCGCGGGCCGAAAATAGCTTGGGCCGCAGGTCGTCGAGCCGGACCTGGATGTCGCGCAGCTGGCCGGCCACCTCTTCCATGCGGTCGCGATCCAGGGACAGGGCCTGAAGTCGGGTCTCGCCGACGGCTTCATTCGAGCGGGCGATCTGGGCGCGATAGGCTCCGTCCTCGCCGAGCAGGGACGCGGCGCTGCGTTGCAGGGCCAGGACCCGGGATTTCGGCGCATAGCCCTTGTCAGCCAGTTGCTGGACCGCGCCTAGCTCCTCGTCGATCAGCCCCTGTTGCCGGCGGTTGGCCTCCAGTTGACGTTCGGCCCCCTTGGTCTGCTGGTCCAGTTGCAGCATTCGCTGGCGCAACACGCCGCGCTGGGTCTCCAGCGCCTGGCCGCGAGCCTGGAACTGCTGGCGCTGCAGGGCCAGGGCGTCATTGGCCAGGGGGCGATCTTCCGGGTTGAGGGCGGCGAACTCGATCGGGGCGCTGAAGCCGGCCTGCCGATCCCGCTCGGCGATCAGCCGGGCCCTCTGGGCCAGCAGGGTCAGGACCTCGCCGGTCATGCCCCGCTCGGCGGCGCGCAGTTCCGAGGCCGAGATCTCCAGCAGGATCTCGTCCTTGACCACCGATTGGCCTTCCTGGACGCGGATCGCCGTCACCACCCCCCCGTCGCGATTCTGCACGGCCTGGCGGCTGCCCGACACGGCCACGATCCCGGGTGCATAGGTTCCGGCGTCGAGCGGCGCCAGAGCCGCCCAGCCCAGAAAGCCGATGAAGAAGACGGCCGCGACGCCGCCGCCGAGCCGGATCATCCGCGCGGGGTCGTCGGACAGGCGAGGCTGAGCGGTGGTCATGGCTTGGCGACCGTCAGCGGACCGGACCGGGCTCGCGCCTGGGCCTGGGCGGCCTGGGCGGTCATCTCGGCGATCACCTCGGCGCGCGGCCCATCGCGGTCGACCTGGCCCTCGCGCAGCACCAGCAGACGGTCGGCGATATTGAGGATCCCGGTGCGGTGGGCGACGATCAGGATCGCCGCGCCCCGCGCCTTGGCGGCCATCAAGGCCTGGTTCAGGGCCAGCTCCCCCTCGCCATCGAGCGCCGAGTTGGGCTCGTCGAGGATCAGCAAGGACGGCTCGCCATAGAGGGCTCGCGCCAGGGCGACCCGCTGGGCCTGGCCGGCCGACAGGCCGCGGCCGCCGGCGCCCAGCACCGCGTCATAGCCCTGGGGCAGCCTGAGGATCAGCTCGTGGACGCCCGCGGCCTTGGCGGCCGCGACGGCGGCGGCGTCGATCGCGGCGGCGTCTCCGCCGGCCCAGGCGGCGAAGCGCGAGATATTGTCCTTGATGGAGCCGGCGATCAGGGTCGGGTCCTGGGGCACATACCCAACGTGCCGGCCCAGACGGTCAGGATCCCAGTCGTCGAGGCTGGCGCCGTCGAGGCGCACAGTTCCGGCGTCGGGGGACAGCGCGCCGGCCGCGACCCGGGCCAGGGTCGTCTTGCCGGCGCCGCTGGGCCCGATCACGCCCAGGATCTGACCGGGGCCCAGGCGCAGGGAGACGGCGCGCAACAGGGGCGGACCGTCGCCGGAGGCGCGGATCGACACCGCTTCGAGCGCCAGGTCGCCCCGAGGGGGCGGCAGCTGGGTGCCCGGGGCCGCGCGCCCGTCGGCGGGGAACAGCCGGATCAGATTGTTCAGGGCGCCGCGGGCCTGGCCGACCATGGCCCAGGCTCCGACGATCTGCTCGATCGGTTGCAGGGCCCGGCTGAGCAGCACCGAGGCGGCGATGATCGCGCCCGAGGAAATCTGCTGCTCGACCGCCAGCCAGGCGCCGAGGCCCAGAGCCGCTGACTGCAGGAACAGGCGAGCGAACTTGGTCGCGGCCGCATAGCCGCCGCCGGTGAACTGGGCCTGGGCCGAGAGGTCCAGGCCGGCGCGACGGTCGATCAGCTGCCGTTCGCGCAGGGCGCCGCGCATGCCCAGGGCGCGGACCACCTCGGCGCTGGCGGCGGCGGCCTCCTGCGAGGCATAGGCCTGGGCCTGGGCCTGGAAGGCGTCCTTGGCGCGGACCCGGGTGGCGCGCTCGTTGAGCAGGGCCAGGGTGATCAGGATCGCGCCGCCGGCCAGTGTCAGGGCGCCGATGGCCGGATGGATCATGAAGGCGGCCAGCACGTAGAGCGGCGTCCAGGGCGCGTCCAGGGCGGCCAGGGCGAGCGGTCCGGTCAGGGCCTGACGGACGATATCGAACTCGCGCATCCCCTGCTGTGACGCCCCGGGAGCCAGGGCGCTCATCAGTTTCTGCAGAATGCCGCCGGCCAGAAGGCGATCGAGACGCAGGCTGGCCAGGACCAGCAGCCGGGTCCGCACCGCCTCTAGGGCGGCCAGGGTCGCCAGGGCGAAAGCCACCACGAGGGTGAGATAGAGCAGGGTCAGCCGGCCCTCGGTGGGCACGACACGGTCATAGACCTGCATCATGTACAGGGTTGGGGCGAGGAACAGCAGGTTGATCAGGGCGCTGAACACCGCCGCCGCCAGGTAGTGCGGGCGGCAGGCGCGCAGCGCGTCGACCAGGGGCCGCGGCAGGGGGGCATCCAGAAGCTTCACTCGAGTCTCCACCCGGCGTACGGAGGCCTGGCGACCTTTAGTCAACCCTGGGCCGGTCCAGACCGGCCCAGTCAACCTTGATCAGACGTCGACCTCGGCGTCCAGCGCATTGGCCTGGATGAATTCGCGGCGCGGTTCGACCAGATCGCCCATCAGGCGGCTGAACATGTCGTCGGCGTCATCGGCGTGATTGACCCGAACCTGAAGCAGGGTGCGGGCGTCGACGTCGAGCGTGGTTTCCCACAGCTGGTCGGGGTTCATCTCGCCCAGGCCCTTGTAGCGCTGGATGGTCAGGCCCTTGCGGCCGGCGTCCAGCACCGCGCCCAGCAGATCGAGCGGGCCACGGACGATGGTCGACTTGTCCTTGCGGCGGAAGGTGGCCGGGGCCGAGAACACCTCGGCCAGGCCGCCGGCCCGTTCGGCCAGACGGCGGGCGTCGGCCGCGTGCAGCAGGCCGTCGTCCAGCACCACGCTCTCGGTGACGCCGCGACGCACGCGCTTGAACACATAGGCCGTGTCGCCGCGCTCGCCGGTCCACGGACCGTCGCCCTCCTCGGCGTAGAGATCCAGTCGCTTGGCGGCCGCGGCGATGTCGGGGCTCTCGCCCAGCAGGCCGGCCAGGGCCCCCTGTTCGACGGCGAAGGCCGGGGCGCGGGCGGCCAGGCGGTCGATATTGCCCTTGGCCGACCGGCACAGCTGTACCAGGGCCAGCAGGTCCTTGCCCGTGCGGCGCTCGCCCGAGGGCAGGTCCAGCTCGGCCCCGTCGACGCCCTCGTCGACCAGGAAGGCGTCCATCTCGAAGTCGTCCTTCAGATAGCGCGAGGACTTGCCCTTGCTGGCCTTATAGAGCGGCGGCTGGGCGATATAGATGTAGCCGCGCTCGATCAGCTCCGGCATCTGCCGGTAGAAGAAGGTCAGCAGCAGGGTGCGGATGTGGGCGCCGTCGACGTCGGCGTCGGTCATCAGCACGATCTTGTGGTAGCGCACCTTGTCGGCGTTGAAGTCGTCGCGGCCGATGCCGGCCCCCAGGGCGGTGATCAGGGTGCCGATCTGGTCGGACGACAGCATCTTGTCGAACCGGGCCCGCTCGACATTGAGGATCTTGCCGCGCAGGGGCAGGACGGCCTGGTTGTCGCGGTTGCGGGCCTGCTTGGCCGAGCCGCCGGCCGAGTCGCCCTCGACGATGAAGATTTCGGACTTGGCGGGATCGCGCTCCGAGCAGTCGGCGAGCTTGCCGGGCAACGAGGTGATGTCGAGCGCGCTCTTGCGGCGAGTCAGTTCGCGGGCCTTGCGGGCGGCCTCGCGGGCGGCGGCGGCTTCGGCGATCTTGCCGACGATGGCCTTGGCTTCGTTGGGATGCTCCTCGAACCAGGAGGCCAGGCCTTCCTGGACCAGGCCCTCGACGGCCGGGCGCACTTCCGACGAGACCAGCTTGTCCTTGGTCTGCGAGCTGAACTTGGGGTCCGGCACCTTGACCGACAGCACGCAGGTCAGGCCTTCGCGGGCGTCCTCGCCCCCGACATTGACCTTTTCGCGCTTAGTGATGCCCGAGCTCTCGGCATAGCCGGTGATGATCCGGGTCAGGGCCCCGCGGAAGGCCGACAGGTGGGTGCCCCCATCCCGCTGCGGGATGTTGTTGGTGAAGCACAGCATGTGCTCGTGGTAGCTGTCGTTCCACCACAGGGCCAGGTCGATCTCGACCTTGTCCTTGCGGCCGCGAATGACGATCGGAGCCTTCAGAAGCGGGGTCTTGGCCTTGTCGAGGTGGCGTACGAAGGCCTCGATGCCGCCCTCATAATGCAGCTTTTCTTCCCAGGGGTCGGCCCCGCGCAGGTCGCGGAAATAGATCGTCACGCCCGAATTGAGGAAGGCCAGCTCGCGCAGGCGGTGCTCCAGCGTCTTGCGGTCGAATTCGATGAACGCGAAGGTGTCTGTGCTGGGGTAGAAGGTCACCTCGGTGCCGGTCAGATATTCGCCGGCCTTGGGGGTGTCGACTTCCCGGATCGGCGAGTCGCCGGTCACCGTCAGGACGAGACCGCGTCGCCGCGCTCGAAGCGCATCTGGTGGGCCTTGCCGTGGCGGTGGACCTTCAGCTCCAGCCAGTCGCTGAGCGCGTTGACCACCGAGACGCCGACCCCGTGCAGGCCGCCCGAGACCTTGTAGCTGTTCTGGTCGAACTTACCGCCGGCGTGCAGCTGGGTCATGATGACCTCGGCCGCCGGAGACGCCCTCGCCTCGTGGATGTCGACCGGAATGCCTCGGCCGTCGTCGGTGACCGTCACCGAGCGTCGGCGTTGAGAGGATCACCTCGACCTTGGTGGCGTGGCCGGCCAGGGCCTCGTCGATGGCGTTGTCGCACCACCTCATAGACCATGTGGTGCAGGCCCGAGCCGTCATCGGTGTCGCCGATGTACATCCCCGGGCGCTTGCGCACCGCGTCCAGGCCCTTGAGCACCTTGATCGAGTCGGCGTCATAGTCGCCGCCCATCACTTCGGGGGCCGCCATCTGCGAACCCTCGGCGGTGGTCAGGCGGTCGCCGGAATGGTCTTCGGCCGGGGCCTTGGTCTCTTCAGTCATTCGTCTTCCAATACGGTCAGGCCGAGTTCGCTGACGCGAACGCCGAGAGCCCGACCCTTCAGGTGGTCGAACAGCGACTCGTCCGTGCCGGTGAGAAAGGCCTGGAGCTTGAGCGCCGTGATTTCATCGGCCAGAGCCGCTCGCCGGGTAAGGTCGAGATGCGCCGCCACTTCGGAGCAATACTAAGAGGAGCAATACTGGATTCGGCGCGGATTTCGCACGCGAAAAGTCGCGCCGCGCTGGGCCAGAACCAGGTTCAGAATCAGCGCTTTCTGCTCGCCGGTCGAACATTCCGCCGCGGGAC
Source organism: Caulobacter sp. B11 (assembly GCF_002737765.1). Taxonomy (GTDB): domain Bacteria; phylum Pseudomonadota; class Alphaproteobacteria; order Caulobacterales; family Caulobacteraceae; genus Caulobacter. Next base: position 7,080 of record NZ_PEGG01000084.1, read on the forward strand.
GGTCCTTGTCGACATGTAGGATGGCCAGATCGCCGCGATGCGGGCCGGTCAGGGCCCGCCCCGCCGCCCCGTCGCGGGGCCGGGCGGCGGCCAGGGCCGTGGCCAGCCGGACCTCGATCTCGGCGGTCTCGACCCCCGCCAGGGCCAGGACTTCCCATTCGCCGGTCAGGTCCAGCCGGGCCAGCGGAAAGGGGCGGTCGCCGCGGCCGTCGATCTCGGCCTGCAGCGCCGTCAGGGTCGTCGCCCGGGCCTGGGCCATCAGGGCCCCGGCCTGGCCGAGCCGGGCCTCCAGGGCGGTCAGCCAGACCGTGTCGGCCGGTCGGCCGGTCTCCAGGCGTCGGTCAGCAGCCGCATCCGCTCGCGCTGGGCCCGGTCATAGGCCCCGGCATGGCTGGCATGGGCGGGTTCGCCGGCGAAGACCAGGCGGTCGAAGAAGCGCCGCCGCTCGCTGGCGGCCTCCAGAAACAGCCGGTCCTGGGCCGGGGTCAGCCAGATCGGCCGGATATGGTCGGGCAGTCGGCCCGGCGGCACGGTCTCGCCCTCGATGCGCACCAGGCGCCGGGTCTGGCCGCCGACCTCGACCCCGACGCCCAGCTGCACCGGCGCGTCGTCGCCGGCCTGGACCTGGGCCGCCACCGCCCAGGCCCGGCCCGTCGCCTCGCCCGGCATCCGCCGCCCCACCTCCGCCAGGCTCGAGCCCCGCAGGCCCTTGCCGGGCGAGAACAGGCTGATGGCCTCCAGCAGGTTGGTCTTGCCCGCCCCATTCGAGCCGAACAGATAGACGCTGCG
>NZ_PEGG01000085.1 GCF_002737765.1 Caulobacter sp. B11
GGCCTGGAGGAAGGCCGGCGCTTTATCCAAGGCGCGGTCTGGGAGGAGCGAACGCCCTAGAAGTTGTACCTCAGCCCGACGAAGAACTGTCGGCCGCTGTGGGTGTAGACATTGAGGCGGTTGCTCTCGCCGACATACTGGTCGTTGAACTCGTCAGTCAGGTTCACGCCTTCGAAGGACAGCTTCAGGTTCGGCCGCAGGGCCACGGTGGCCTGCATGTCGAAGTTCAGCGTCTCGTTGGTGCCGTGATAGGCGTTGCCGTCGCTGCCCGGGACCTGGGTCAGATAGCCCGAGCGATAGGCTGCCGAACCGCGCACGCTGAAGGTCTCCGTCTCATAGTAGATCGTCGCGTTGGCGGCGTTCCTGGACAGGCCCACCAGAGTGGCGTTGACCGTCGGCGCGCCGGGCGTGGTCGAGGTCAGATACTCGATGTCCGAATTCACATAGGTGTAGTTGGCGAGGAAGCCGAAATTGCTCCAGAACCCTGGCAGGAAGGTCAGGGGCTGTTGCCAGTTCAGCTCGAAGCCCGACAGGTCGCCACCGTTGGAATTGACCGGCTGGGTCACCTGGAAGACCTCGGTCGGCGTGGCGCCGGTGCCAGTCAGCAGCGAGTCCGGCAGGCCCAGCGTGTTGTAGACGGCCTCCTGGCGCAGGGTGGCGACGAAGGTGTCGATGCGCTTGAAGAACAGGCCGGCGGCCAGCATCGTCCCCTTGGCCGGATACCATTCCAGCGACAGGTCGACATTGGTCGACTTGGTCGGATCCAGGTCGGGATTGCCCGAGCTGAAGTTGCGGTTGGCGCCCTGGACGTTGACGTCGCCGCCGGGAGACAGCGAGCCGATGCCCGGGCGAGCGATGGTCTGGGCCGAGCTGATCCGGGCCACGACGGTGTCGGAGACATCGGCGGCCAGGTTGAAGGCCGGCAGGGTCATTTCATAGCTGCGGCTGGCCTCGACGCGCTGGATCACGCCGCCGACGGCCGCATAGCCGGCCGACTGCTGGTCGGTCTTGACGTGGCGCAGGCCGGCGTCGCCGCGGAAAGGCAGGCCGAAGGCGTTGAAGCGGAAATCGGCCTGGACATAGGCGCCCGTGCTGGCTTCCTGCACCGCGCCGTACTGACCGCGCGCCGAACTGTTGTTGGTGTTGGTCAGGGCATAGATGCCGGTGTTGCTGTAGATGCCGAACTTGGCCGCATAGGCGTCGATGTCGGGCACCAGCCAGGCGGTGGCGTTGCCGTCCGCCAGGTCGAGATTGCGACCAAACCCGCTGAACACCTTGGACACCGACGCCAGCTCGGCCGGGGTCAGGGTCTGGCTGACCGTCTCGCTGGTCCGATAGGCGCCATAGCTGTCGTACTCGAACTTGCGCCAGTCGACGCCGACCTTGAGGGTCAGGGCCTCATTGGCGTCCCACTCGCCATAGACCTTGGCGGTTGAGAACTGGTTCTCGACGAACTGCGGACGGATGCGCACTTCCGAGGCGCCGTTGATCGCCGACCAGTTGGCCGGATTGGTCGGGTCGAAGCCCAGGCCGATCGTCGGCAAGCGGTCGCCGCGGAAGTCGTAGCTGTAGCCCTGGCTGTTGGCCCGGTCGAAGGTGATGATCGTCGACACCGGCTGGGTGAAGGTTGAGTCCGCGTAGCCGGCCAGGATGCCCGTGCGGATGTTGGAGCCGAAATCGCGCGTGCCGGTGAAGGTGAACTGCTTGAACTCGGTGTGCAGCTCGTCATAGGCCGACTGGGTGCGCAGATCGACATTGTCCATGCGCGCATAGACCAGGTTGTTACCGTCCACGACGCCGTCACGGATGATGGTCTGGGGCTTGCCGACCCCGGCCCGCGACAGGCCAATGGCCTGCAGTTGGGCTTCCTTGCGGGTTCCATCCAGATACGAATAGAGCGCGTCCAGGGTCAGGACAGTGTCTTCGTCGGGCCGGAACTGCACCGAGCCGGTGACGCCCAGGCGCTTGGAATTGATGTCGTAGCTGACATAGGACGGGATGCGCGGGGCGAAAATGCCGTTGGCGGCCGTGTTGTTGTTGATCTGGGCGATGGTGTAGCCCGGCACGGTCGAGGCCGCGTTGAAGCCGCCATTGCTGCCGCCATAGGTCCAGCGCGTGATGTTGGCGCCTTCTTCCTTCAGGTGGCGCTGCTCGTAGGCGACCGAAACCAGGGCGCCGAGCTTGCCGTCGAACCAGGTGCGGCTGGCCAGGGCCGACAGGCGCGGCGTCGTCTGCTCCGACAGATCGTTGTAGCTGGCGGTCGCCGACAGAACGAGCTGGGGCTTGGGATTGTCGAACGGCCGGGCCGTCATCAGGTCAACCGTGGCCCCCAGCGAGCCTTCTTCCACGTCGGCCGAGGCGGTCTTGCGGACCGCCAGGCTGTTGAACAGGTCGGAGGCGAAGACGTTGAAGTCAAAACCACGACCGCGATTGGTGCCGCCGCTGTTGGCCGTGCCGCCTGTGGTCGAGATGGCTTCCATGCCATTGATGCGGACGCGGGTATATTCCGAGCCCAGGCCGCGGACGGTGACCTGACGGCCTTCGCCATTGATCCGCGAGATCGAGACGCCGGGAATGCGCTGCAGGGATTCGGCCAGGTTCAGGTCGGGGAACTGGGCGATATCCTCGGCCTTGATGGCGTCGACAACGCCGCTCTCGCTGCGCTTGAGGTTGATGGCGCTGGCCAGGCTGGCCCGGAAACCAGTGACCACGACAGCCTCGACCTCGTCGACGGCCGCTGCGGGGGTGGCGTCCTGGGCTTGGGCGACGCCGCCAAGCGTGATCGCCATGAACGAGGCGCCGCCGGTCAGCCATGCGCGCAGGCCGCGTGTGTCATTGAAAGCCATTGTTCCCTCCCAAGCCCGTCTTCGCGGGTCACGTTCTTATCCTGGCTGGGTTCCACGCCGCGCTCGGCGACCGGTCCAGACCCTTCTGTTCGAGCTGAACGATAGGGGTGGGGGTCCGGCCAGGGCCAATCCTAATCAGGCATGGACCTATGCGTGATTTGCACCGATTGCTCGGCATCGCCGCCAAGAAGGCGCGAAATCCCTGCAATTCCCGGGGAAAGCCCCCCCTCTAGGCCCCAACCTCCCCCAAGTTCAGACCGATCCAACCTCAATCCATGTTCCGCTTGGATCGGTCGATAGGCGATTTGACTTAGACCTGACCTCGGGTCGTCTCTAGCTTCCGTCCCGCAAGCCTCCCGAGAGCGGGGGCGATGGGAATGGAAACGCGATGACCGGCACGGACGCGGACAAGGCCAAACGCACGCGCGCGCGCTGGCTGATCATCACGGTGCTGTTCGTCATCACCACGATCAACTACGCCGACCGCGCCACCTTCGCGCGGGCCAGTCGGCCTCCAAGGAACTGGGCCTGGACCCCGTGGCCATGGGCTACATCCTGTCGGCCTTCGCCTGGGCCTATGTGCTGGGCCAGATCCCCGGCGGCGCCCTGCTCGACAAGTTCGGCTCCAAGAAGATCTACACCGCCGCCCTCGTGCTCTGGTCGGGCTTCACCATGCTGCAGGGCTTCGCGGGCGTGTTCAGCGGCCTGGCCGCCGCGGTCGCCCTGTTCGCCATGCGCTTCATGGTCGGCCTGGCCGAGTCGCCTTCCTTCCCCGCCAACGCCCGGATCGTCGCCGCCTGGTTCCCGGGCCCCGAGCGGGGCACGGCCTCGGCGATCTTCAACTCGGCCCAGTACTTCTCGCTGGTCGCCTTCGCGCCGCTGATGGGCTGGCTGGCGCACAGCTTCGGCTGGCGCTCAGTGTTCTTCGTGATGGGCGCCGTCGGCCTTGTCGCGGCGGCCTTCTTCGTCAAACTTATCCACAGCCCTGTGGATCATCCGAGCATCAACAAGGCCGAGTTCGACTATATCGAGGCCGGCGGCGGCCTGGTGCGGATGGAAGACAAGAACGCCGCCAACGGCGCGGCCTTCACCTGGGTCAATGTCAGGCAGGTCCTGACCAACCGCATGCTGCTGGGCGTCTATCTGGGCCAGTACTGCATCAATGTGCTGACCTATTTCTTCGTCACCTGGTTCCCGATCTATCTGGTCAAGGAGCGCGGCCTGTCGATCCTGCAGGCCGGATTCACCGCCGCCCTGCCCGCCCTGTGCGGCTTCGCCGGCGGCATCCTGGGCGGCATGATCTCCGACGCCCTGCTGAAGAAAACCGGCAACCTCGACATCGCCCGCAAGACCCCGCTGCTGCTGGGCATGCTGCTGGCCACCAGCATCATCCTCTGCAACTTCGTCGAGCAGGAATGGCTGGTCATCGTGATCATGGCCGCCGCCTTCTTCGGCAAGGGCGTGGCCTCGCTGGGCTGGGCGGTGGTGGCCGACACCTCGCCCAAGGAGATGGCCGGGGTCACCGGCGGCATCTTCAACACCTTCGGCAATGTGGCTGGCATCGTGACCCCGATCGTCATCGGCTATATCGTGGCCGGCACGGGCTCGTTCGACGGCGCCCTGATCTTCGTCGGGGCCCACTGCGTGATCGCCATCGCCGCCTACTTCCTGGTCGTCGGCAAGATCCAGCGCCTCGAACTGAAGCCCGCATGAGCCCCAGCCCCCTGACCAGCCGCCGCCGCTTCCTGCGCACCGCCTCGGCCCTGCTGCTGGCCGGCGTCGCCGCCCCTGCCTTAGCCGCGCCCACGGCGACGCTCGAGATCAGCACGCCGATGGCCCCGCCCGAATGGGCGTTGCTGGAGCGTGAATTGCTCAAGGCCAACGCCGAGGCCTGTGAAGCCTTCTTCGCCCGCTATTTCGACGAGCGCGGCTATCTGCTGGCGGTCGAGCGCTGGGGCGCCAATGACGGCCCGGACGACGCCATCGAGAACGTCAATGACTGGCCGCACCTGCACGCCCTAGGGGCTAGCGACCGCCTGCTGGAACTGTCCAAGAGGGCTTTCGAAGGCAATGTTCGTCAGTACACGGCCGCACGGACCAAGGACGTGCCGTTCGCCCGCGAGGGCATGTACTACAAGGAATTCCCGGTCATGACCGACTGGCAGCACCTCTCCGAGGGGCTGTCGGTGTTCAACCTGCTGGGCCTGTCGGATCCAAAGGACGCCCGCTACCGCGACCGGGTCAAGCGTTTCTCCGGCTTCTATCTGGGCGAAGACCCGGGCGCGCCGAACTATGATCCGCAGCTGAAGATCATCCGCAGCATGATCACCGGCAGCCGGGGTCCGATGCTGCGCAAGGCCACGCCCCTGGACTGGGCCGGCGACCCTTACGAGGTGAAGGGCTTTTTCATGGAGCACGGCGAGGAGTCCTACGAGCAGACCCTGCGCCACTATGACGAATATGGCGACGTGGTCGGCGACGCGCCGCTGAACCTGCAGTCGACCAGCCTGGTGCTCAACGCCTACATGCTGGACCAGGAGCCGAAATACCGCGACTGGATCATCGGCTATGTCGACGCCTGGATCGCCCGCGCCCAGGCCAATGGCGACGTCCTGCCCAGCAAGATCGGCCTCGACGGCAAGATCGGCGGACCCAAGGGCCAGTGGTGGAGCGGAACCTACGGCTGGGGCTTCAGTCCCGTCGTGCCCCAGACCGGCAAACGCGAGGATCGCAACCGGGTGCCTCGCGCCTTCGTCGGCTTCATGAACGCCTATCTGCTGACCGGCGACGACAAGTACCTCGACGTCTGGCGCAAGCAGAACGACGTCATCAACGCCCAGCAAAAGACCGTCGACGGCAAGGTCATGGCCCCGCGCATGTACGGCCCCAAGGGCTGGTACGGTTATGCACCCGGCCCGTACCGGCTGAATGGCCTGGAGATCTGGTACCTGTCCATGCGGGCCTCCGATCGAGCGCGGGCTCCTGACCATCCATGGCTGACCTATCTGGACGGAAAGGACCCCGCCTTCCCCGCCAGGATCCTGCGCAAGGATTTGGAACAGGTCCGCGCCAAGGCCCAGGCCCAGCGCGACGATCACTCGACGCCCGACACCCGGCTGGCCGACGCGGCCCTCGACATCAATCCGGCCAGTGTCACGGCCCTGATCCATTTGATGCAGGGCGGGATCCACATCGCCCGGCCGCCCTGGTCGCCCAGCTCGCCGGCCCAGGGCGGAGCCCTGCTCTATGCCCGCCTGCGCTATTTCGATCCCGAACGCCGCCGGGCCGGCGTGCCTGAGGATGTCGCGGCCCTGGTCGAGACGCTCACCGACGACGGCGTGACCGTGACCCTGGTCAACACCAACCAGGTCTCGGCCCGCACTGTGACCGTGCAGGGCGGCGGCTATGGCGAGCATCAGGTGCTGAGCGTCTCGACCGAGGGCGGTCCGGCCGTAGCCATTGACGCCTCTGCGTTCACGGTCCGCCTGGCGCCCGGCTCGGGCGCTCGCCTGACCCTGAAGATGAAACGCCACGCCAATCCGCCGAGCTTGAGCTTCCCTTGGGATCGCGCCTAGGGACGTCGGACGCGTCAAAGCTTGTCAGCCCGGAACCCTCTCAAAGGCTGGCCGGGATGACAGGCTTGATGAGACGGGCGGCTGGCTACGTCCCCTCCTTCATGAACGGCGCGACCCGAGAACAGTTCCCGCTCTTCCTTGCGCGGATCGTCGACCATCTTCGAATCCACGTCGATCACCAGGGTTGGCCGCCTGGGCAGGGTGTAGGGCTCCCAAGCCGGGATCGCCGCGCAGTTGGGATCTCCCGTGCGGCGAAGGCGATGAAGGCCTCGCTCATCTGGTGGGGCGACGGCCCTGGCGTCGGCGCCCGTGCCGGGTCTTCGAACCCCGGCGCGGCCAGGGTGTCGAACACTAGCGGAATGTCGAAGGTGTGAAAGGCTCGCAGCTTGCCGCCATCGAGGGGCGAGCCGAAATCCAGCTGGTACATCCAGGCCGGCGCGCCGATCCGGGCCCGCTGCTCTGCCTGGATCAGATGGCCCGGCCATGAGCGACCGGCCGTTGTGGCGGCGAAGAACACCTCCGAAGGCGTGTAATTCGGATAGAGCTCGCGATAACGCTTGATGACCACCGCCGGCGCGACGTCGAGCACCAGTTCGGGGCCGAGGCGCTTGGGCAGATCCTCCCAGGTGAGGGTGAAGTTCCTCGGATCGCCGCCCAGGAAGGCGCGGGTTTCGTCGTGGGTATTGCCGATGATCATCGGGATGTGGGCGCTCTCGCGCGGGGCGTCCGGATAGAACGGATGGCGCGGCAGCACGCCGCCGTCCATGACCGACCAGAAGAGGATCGCGCCCTTCAGCGCGATGGGATCGGGCGTCTTCAAGGCCTCGACCAGCCGGTCGGCCGGCAGGGTGCGCAACTGATCGACCTGATCGGGCGCCAGGCCCAGGGCCTTCATCAGAGCCCTGGCCCGCAGGGAGGCGTGATAGGGCCCCATGGCGGTGACATGCTGGCCGCTCAGGGTGGCGGCCTTGTGCATCAGCCCCGGGCCGAGGGCATGGCCATCAGGGTGACGACCTTGGCGCCGCCGCCCGACTGGCCGAAGGCCGTGACATTGCCGGGGTCGCCCCCGAAGGCGGCGATGTTGTCGCGTACCCATTTCAGGGCCAGGATCAGGTCCAGATTGCCGACATTGCCGCTATCGGCGAGATCCGGCCCGCCCAGTTCGGCCAGATAGGCATAACCGAACAGGTTCAGTCGGTGATTGACCGTCACCACCACCACGTCGCCGCGCTTGCACAGATTCACCCCCTCATAGAGCGGGTCCGAGCCCGAACCGTTGGCGTGGGCCCCGCCATGCACATAGACCATCACCGGCCGCGGCTTCCCGTCCGCCAGGCCGGGGGTCCAGACATTGAGGAACAGGCAGTCCTCGCTGGTCGGATCGGTCGCCTTGGTCTGCGGGCTGGCGGGACCATAGGCCAGGGCGTCGGCGACGCCGGTCCAGGGCGTCGGCGGGATCGGCGGCAGGAAGCGGCGCGGGCCGGTGTCGGCGCCATAGCGCACGCCCTTGAAGACCTTGATCCCTTCGATTTCGGCCCCGCGCACCTTGCCATATTGGGTGACGGCGATGGGCGCCTTGGCGGCGGCCCTGGCGGAGGACAGACCGGCCAGGCTCGCGGCGG
>NZ_PEGG01000086.1 GCF_002737765.1 Caulobacter sp. B11
CCCTGGTGCGCGAGGCCGCGGCGCTGGGCGTCCCCGAGATCGCCATCGCCGACACCATCGGCGTCGCTGATCCCTGGACCGTCCGAACCCGCATCGAGGCGGTGCGCGCCGCCGCTCCGAACGCCCGCCTGCGCGCGCATTTCCACGACACCCGCAACACCGGTCTGGCCAACGCCTTTGCGAGCGTCGAGGCCGGTATCGATGTGCTGGACGCTTCGGTCGGCGGCCTGGGCGGCTGTCCGTTCGCGCCCGCCGCCACCGGCAATATCGGCACCGAGGACCTGGTGTTCATGCTCGAGCGGGCCGGCTTCGAGACCGGTTACGATCTGGCGGGCCTGATCGAGGTCGGCCGCACGATCAGCGCCCGCCTGGGCAAGGCCCCGGCCTCGTCCCTGGCTCGGGCCGGAGCTTTCCCCGCATGAGGCGCGTCGCTCCAGCGGTCCTGGCCTTTGGCCTGCTGGCGGCCTGCGCCTCGGCGGCCCCGCCCGCCGACGCCTGCGACGTGGAACTGCGGTTCGGCAGCTATGGCGCTGGAGTCGACGGCGCGCTGGCCGACCGCGTCGGCGCGGCCGTGAAGGACGACCCCGACCTAGCCGGGGTGGAGCGCACGCCCTGGGGTCGCGAGGGTGAGTTTAATCTCTGCCTGGCGGCCAAGCCCGGTCGGGACGTGAGGGCGATCTATCAGCGGTACCGCACGATGTTGCCGACGACGCCGGCGCGAGGCCCGACCACGATCGTGGGCCCGGGCGGTCTGACCGAGCAGACGCCGGGGCCGCGCTAGATCGGCCGGCCGGTCAACTTCCAGAGCAGCGGACGGCAGACCGACATCAGCAGGATGGCCGGAGCCAGCACCACCGCGATGGCGTAGCGCTGCAGGGTGTCGGCGCGCTTGATGAAATAGCGGCTCAGGCCGACGCCCTTGTGGAACTCGACCTTCAGCGGATGCTCCAGGCTGGTATGGCCCAGATGGACGACCTCGGCCTTGGGTTGGAAGATCACCTGGCCGCCGGCCTGGCGGGCCCGCCAGCACAGGTCGATGTCCTCGACGTGCAGGAAATAGCCCTCGTCGAAGCCGCCCAGCACGTCGAAATCCTGCCGGCGCAGGGCGAAGCAGGCGCCGGAGATGGTCGGCATGGCCACCGGCGCGCGCGGCAGGGGCTCGTGCTCGCGGTGGATTTCCCAACGCGCCAGGCGGGCGAAGCGCCGGGTCAGGTGACCGAAGCTGAGCAGGGTCGTGACGGGGGTCACCTCGCCGCGCCGGCCGCCGCGCTGTTCGCTGCCGTCCAGATTCATCACCCGGGCCCCGACCACGGTGGGCACGATCTGGCCGCGGAACGCGCTGACCAGGGCCGAGATACAGCCCGGCTGCAGGTTGGCGTCGGGATTGAGGAAGATGATGAACTCGCCCCGCGAGACCGCGGCGCCCTTGTTGGCGCCGCGCGCGAAGCCGACATTGCCATGGCCCTGCATCAGCATCACCCGCGGCTCGGTCAGGCCCAGGGCGCGCAGCATCTCGGCGTCCGACGGAGCCGATCCGTTGTCGACGATGACGAACTCATCGACCAGCGGCTCGCTGAGCACATAGCGGATGCTGTCGGTCAGGGCCCGTCCGGTCCGATAGACCACCATGACAACCGACACCTTCGGCTTCGCCAAGGGCGTGCCGACGATGAAGGCTGTCGAGGACGGGAGAAGGCTATTCATCTGACTTAGGCCAACTCCATCGCGAGGCGCTCGGCTCCGGCTCGAGCGAGGTCGGGCGGGGTCGCCTCATTCATCAGCGCACGAACCGCCTCGTCAAGGGAGAGGATGGTCTGACCATCGCTACCCAGTCGGCGAAGCGCCACCTGGCCCGTTTCCGCTTCCTTGCGACCCACCACCGCGATCACGGGAACCTTGCCAAGACTATGTTCCCGGATTTTGTAGTTGATCTTCTCGTTACGGACATCGAGTTCCGCGCGGATGCCCACGGCCGTCAAGCGGTCGACCACCCCGCGGGCGAAGTCGTCTGCGTCTGACGTAATGGTGGCCACCACGACCTGGGTCGGCGCCAGCCAAAGCGGCAGATGACCCGCGAAGTGCTCCAACAAGATCCCGATGAACCGCTCAAACGAACCCAGAATGGCGCGGTGGAGCATGACCGGGCGCTGCTTGGAGCCGTCTTCGGCGACGTATTCGGCGTCGAGTCGTTCCGGCAGCACGAAATCCAGTTGCAGCGTACCGCACTGCCAGACCCGGCCGATGGCGTCCTTCAGCGAGAACTCCAGCTTGGGGCCATAGAAGGCGCCCTCGCCCGGCTGGTCCACCAGGGTCTCGCCCGCCGCCGTGGCCGCCGTGGCCAGGGCCCGTTCGGCCTTGTCCCAGACCTCGTCCGAACCCGCGCGAAGCTCGGGCCGGGTCGAGAACTTCACATCGTGGAGGTTCATGCCCAGGTCGTTATAGACACTGCGCAACAGCTCGATGAAGCGGGCGCTTTCCTCGGTCACCTGCTCTTCGCGGCAGAAGATGTGGGCGTCGTCCTGGGTAAAGGCCCGCACCCGCATGATGCCGTGCATGGCGCCCGAGGGCTCATACCGATGGCAGGCCCCGAACTCCGCCATGCGCAGCGGCAGTTCGCGATAGGACTTCTGGCCGATATTGAAGATCTGGATATGGCCCGGGCAGTTCATCGGCTTGACGGCCAGGATCTCGCCCTCGGCGCTTTCGCACATGAACATGGCGTGGCCGAACTTCTCGGCGTGACCCGACTTTTCCCACAGGCTCTTGTCGAGGATCTGGGGCGTCTTGACCTCTTTGTAGCCCGCGGCGTCAAGGCGGCGGCGCATATAGTCCTCGAGCACCCGGTAGAGCGTCCAGCCCTTGGGATGCCAGAAGATCATGCCCTTGCCCTCTTCCTGGATGTGGAAGAGGTCCATGGTGCGGCCCAGCTTGCGGTGGTCGCGCTTCTCGGCCTCCTCGACACGCAGCAGATAGGCGGCCAGGTCGGCGTCCGAGGCCCAGCTGGTGCCGTAGATGCGCTGCAGCTGGGCGTTGTTCTGATCGCCGCGCCAATAGGCGCCGGCCAGCTTGGTCAGCTTGAAGGCCTTGCCCACGGCCTTGGTCGAGGGCAGGTGCGGGCCGCGGCAAAGGTCCTTCCAGGCCGGACCCTGGTGATAGACCGTGATCGTGTCGCTGGCCGGCAGATCACGGATGATCTGGGCCTTGTAGCTTTCGCCCTTGGCCTCGAAGTCGGCGATGGCGGCTTCGCGGTCGACTTCCTCGCGGCGGATCTTCTCGTCGCGATCGACGATCTGGCGCATGCGCTCCTCGATCCGGGGCAGGTCGTCGAGGCTGAACGGCTCATCGCGGGCGAAGTCGTAATAGAAGCCGTCCTCGACATTGGGGCCGATCGTCACCTGGGTGCCGGGGAACAGCTCCTGGACGGCCTGGGCCAGCACGTGGGCCGTGTCGTGGCGGATGACCTCCAGGACGTCCGGCGACTCGCGCGTGACGATCTCGATGCGGCGCTCGCCGCTCAGCAGGTCGGGCGTCAGGGGGCGGTCGAGATCGAGCAGGACGCCGTCCAGCTTGATCAGCAGGGCCTTCTTCTCGAGCGACTTGGAGATCGAGGCGGCGACCTCGCGGCCGGTCACGGCCGGCGGGAACTGGCGGGCCGAGCCGTCGGGGAAAATCAGATCGATCATTCGTCACATGTCCACTTGCGCGGCTCGGGCGCGGGCGGGGGGTCATACCCCCAGCCGCCCAACGGATTGCAGCGGCAAATCCGTCCCAGAGCCAGCCAGCCCCCTTCAGGGGGCCATGATCCTTGAGCGCCTGGGCCGCGTACTCCGAACAGGTCGGCAGATAGCGGCATTGGCGCCCGATGAGAGGCGACAACGTCAACTTGTAGGCGCGCAGGCCCAGGTCGACGGTGCGGTTATAGAGTGTCATGCCGGCGCTTTCGCGAGCCAAGTCGAGGCCTTATCGCACTAGCGAAAAGGTGGGATCAAGCCGCGCCGGCGTTGCTAGTTCGGGTTTGAGCCGCCTCTGTGGCCTGGCGGACAGCCTCGACCGCGGCCTCGAACGCCAAAAGCGTCGAGGCGTGACGGGCAGGATAGTCCTTGACCGGCTCCAGCACGGCGAGCTCCGCAAATCGGCCCGCGGGTGGCGGACCGTTGGTTTTCAGCATAGCGCGCAAGGCGTCGCGCGCCAACTCGATCTCGGCCAGGGTCGCGCCGACGACATGGGCGCCCAGCACCGCCGCCGACGCCTGGCCGAGCGCGCAGGCGGCGACATCCTGGGCGAAGTCGACGACATGGCCGTCCTCGACCCGGACATCGACCACGATGCGGCTGCCGCAAAGCTTGGCGGTCTTTTCGGCGCTGCCATCCGGGGCGGCCAGCCGCCCGGCTCGGGGGATATTGGCCACCAGGGTCAGGATCCTGGCGCTGTAGAGGTCGTCGATCATGCCTGGCCGGCGGCGTTGGTCTGACGCTGGGCCCAGAGCGCCTCGGCGTGATCACGCAGCGCCTCGCCCATGCGGGTATAGGCGGCCCGCAGCTTGCGGCGGTCCTCGCGGCTGACCCAGCGCACCAGCAGGCCCATGAACAGCTCGCCGTTCGAGAAGGTCGAGTTGGCCGGGCCCATGGTCTCGATTTCTATGTAGCGGATCGCGGTCACGAAGCCGCCCAGCCGGCTGGTGCGCCAGTGCAGTTGCTCATAGGGCACCCAGTCCTGCACGACAGTCTGCAGCACGCGCACCGGCTCGCCCGGGAGGGCCTGGTGCACGGTCAGGGCCGTGCCGATCTTCAGCTGCCCCTCGGCCAGGGGATGGATCGGATTCCAGTCCGCCCAGGTCGAAAAGTCCGAGACCAGCTCCCAGACCAGCTCGGCGGGCGCGCGGACGCCAATGCGATGTTCAACGGCTCTCTGCATGGACGTGCTTCTAGCATTGGGAGCGCTTCGGTTTAAACCCGTTGATATCCATGTCGACGCTCGTGCTCCACCGGAGCGAAGCCGGTGGTCATGCGGAATTTCCGTAGACCCGCCTACGGAAATTCCGTATAAGCCGTCATGGACCTCGGCTACGTGTTCGAGTGGGACGACGCCAAGGCGCTGAGCAATCTCGCCAAGCACGGCGTCCCGTTTCCCTATGCCGCCCGCGTCTTCCTGGATTCCGGGATCGTTGATCTCGATGCGTCCCGGCCCGGAGATGGGGAGCTTCGCCGAAAGGCCGTGGGGAACATCGAGGGGCGCTTGTTCACCGTGGTCTACACACTGCGCGACGGCTGCATTCGGATGATTTCGGCGCGGCGCTGCAACCTGACTGAGGAACGACGCTATGGTCCGCTTCACCCTCGACCCGAATAGTCCACCGGCGCTGAGCGCCGCTGAAAAAATCCGCCTGGATGCCATGGACGACGCCGCGCTAAGCGCCGCTGCCGCCTCCGACGCCGACAATCCGCCCCTGAGCGACGGCGAACTCGACCGCCTGACGGCGGCCCGACATGTGCGCCAAGTGCGGGCCCATACAGGGCTCAGCCAAGCTGTGTTCGCCCAGACCTTTCGTATCAATGTGGCGCGTCTGCGCGACCTGGAACAGGGCCGCACCCAGCCCGACAGCGCCGTGCTGGCCTATCTGGCCGTCATCGACAAGGAACCGGACGCGGTGCGCCGGGCCCTTGAAAACGCCGGCTGAACCCGACCTGGCACGGCTGCGCCGGGCGAGGGTCCACCGCCGGTGACCAAACCGCGCAGGCCCCCTCAGCCGCTCCGCCGCCTTAAGGGCTGCGGGGGACAAGGGGGCGACCGAACGCGGCTAAGCCTAGTCCTTCAACCGCCAGGTGGCCCCGCTCGGCCCGTCCATCACCACCACGCCCAGAGCGTCGATCTCGGCGCGGATGGCGTCGGCGGCGGTCCAGTCCTTGGCGGTCCGGGCCGCGATCCGCCGGGCCAGCAGGTCTTCGACCTTGGCCTTCAGGTCATCGGAGGCGTCGCCTTCGAACCAGGCGTCCGGATCGGCCTGCAGGAAGCCCAGCATGCCGCCGGCCGCCACCAGCGTGTCGCGATGCACGCCGATCAGGGACCGCTTGTCGGACTCGTGGTCTGCCATCAGCACGCCGCGCAGCTCGTCGCTCAGGGCGAACAGGCCGGAAATCGCGCCGGGCGTGTTGAGGTCGTCAAAGATCGGCGCATTGAAGCGATCCAGCTTCGGCCGGGCCTGGGGGTCGTTCCAGACGTCGGACACGGCGGCGACGCCGCCGAGCGCCGCCTTGGCGTCCTGCAGGGTCTTGTAGAGGCGGTCCAGGGCCTTGCGGCTCTGCTCGATCAGTTCCGGCGTCCAGTCCAGCGGCTGGCGATAATGGCCCGACAGCAGCGCCCAGCGGATCACCTCGCCGGGGACCTGCTTGAGCAGTTCATGCGGCACGACCACATTGCCCAGGCTCTTGCTCATCTTCTCGCCGGCCATGTCGAGAAAGCCGTTGTGCAGCCAGTAGTTGGCCAGGACCGGCAGGTCGTGGGCGCAGCGGCTCTGGGCCAGCTCGTTCTCGTGGTGCGGGAAGGCCAGGTCGATGCCGCCGCCATGGATGTCGATGGTCTTGCCCAGGGCCTTGTCGATCATGGCCGAGCATTCGATGTGCCAGCCGGGCCGACCGGGGCCGAACGGGCTGTCCCAGACGGGCTCGTTTTCCTTGGACGGCTTCCACAGCACGAAGTCGGCGGGGTGGCGCTTGTAGGGCGCGACCTCGACCCGGGCCCCGGCGATCATGTCGTCCATGTTGCGGCCCGACAGCTGGCCGTAGTCCGGAAAGGCCTGGGTGTCGAACAGCACGTGGCCCTCGGCGGCATAGGCCGCGCCCTTGTCGACCAGGGCCTGGATCATCTCGATGATCGGACCCATGTGCTCGGTGGCCTTGGGCTCCAGGGTGGGGCGCAGGGTCAGAAGGCCGTCGCCCGCCTCGTGATACGAGGCCAGGTAGCGGTCGGTGATGACCTTGATCGCCACGCCCTCGGCCGTGGCCTTGGCGTTGATCTTGTCGTCCACGTCGGTGACATTGCGCGCATAGACCACCGCGTCCTCGCCATAGACATGGCGCAGCAGGCGAAACAGCACGTCGAACACCACCACAGGCCGGAAGTTGCCGATGTGGGCATGGTTGTAGACCGTCGGACCACAGACATACATCGTCACCCGGCTCGGATCGGCGGGGACGAAGTCGCGTTTTGCGCGCGCCATGGTGTCGTAGAGCTTCACGGTCATGAGAAAGGGGTCTGCCTGACGTAACGGAGGGCTGTTGCAGGGATGCGCGAGGCTCCCATATACCTATCAGGATCGGTCGCGGCCACGTCTTAAGCCGCATCTTTTGATAGGCTCGACCGTAGCTTGACGGGTGGCACGCGTAATTCCAGGCCGACAGGCGGCCCGGCGCAACTCAGCCCGTGGAAAGACTCTTCCGAAAATGGACGCCCTGACCCGCTCATCGACCCAGGTCGAACGCTGCAGTTGCGCGGACGACGACCTGCTTGAGACCCAAGGCCGACCCAGCCGCGCCGAGGCGATGGCCGCCGTGCGCACCCTGCTGGCCTGGGCCGGAGACAATCCCGACCGCGAAGGCCTGCTCGACACCCCCAAGCGCGTCGTGGACGCCTATGGCGAGTGGTTCTCCGGCTATCAGGGCGATCCGGCCAAGGAACTTAGCCGGACCTTCGAGGACGTGCAGGGCTATGACGACATGGTCATGCTGCGCGGCATCGACGTGCAGAGCCATTGCGAGCACCACATGGCGCCGTTCCTGGGCAAGGCCTGGGTGGCCTATATGCCGACCGGCAAGGTGGTCGGCCTGTCCAAGCTGGCCCGCCTGGTCGAGATCTTCGCCAAGCGTCTCCAGACCCAGGAGACCATGACCATGCAGGTGGCCGACGCCATCGAGGATCACCTGTCGGCCGCCGGGGTCGCGGTGCTGATCGACGCCGAGCATCAGTGCATGAGCACCCGCGGCGTCCGTCACCACGACGTCTCGACCATCACCACCCAGTTCCGCGGCGTGTTCAAGACCGACAAGGTCCTGCAGCAGCGGTTCATGGACCTGGTGACCCGGAAATAGGGTCCAAATCCTCCCCCTAGCAGGGGAGGTGTCGGCGAAGCCGACGGAGGGGGAGTGTCGGCCGCGTCCTTGCGACGTCCCCTCCGGCCTTCGGCCGCCTCCCCCTTCAGGAGGACGATCATCAAGCCGCGGTCTTGATCCCCTCGCGGATCCTCGCGACGCTGGCGTCGACGGGCCGGTGCACCAGCGAGACCAGGACGAAGCTGATCAGCATCAGCAGGTACCAGGCTCCCATCTTGCTGAACGGCGCCATCGACCAGCCGTCGCGCTGGCTGGGATAGATCCACGCCCCGGCGAACGTGCCCAGGTTCTCGGCGAACCAGATGAACAGCGCCACCAGGACGGCCCCCAGCAACATCGGCATGCGGCGCGGCTTGAGATCGGGCGTGAACACGAACCATGTGCGGCCAAACAGCATCGCCGAAGCCACGAACAGGCCCAGGCGGATGTCCGGCCCATAATGGTGGGTGAAGAAGTTCAGATAGATCAGCCCGGCCAGGATCCAGGTCGTCCAGTAGGGCGGATAGCGCACGAAGGTGATGTCGAACAGCCGCCAGATCCGGGCGATATAGCTGCCGACGCAGGCGTACATGAAGCCGGTGAACAGCGGCACGCCGCCGATCCGCAAGAGGCTGGGCTCGGGATAGAGCCACGAGCCGTGGGCGGTCTTGAACACCTCCATCACCGTGCCGACCAGGTGGAAGATCAGGATCACCGCCGCTTCGTCCCAGCGCTCCAGCTTCAGGGCCAGCAGGGCGACCTGGATGCTCAGCGACGCCAAGACCAGAAAATCATAGCGCGCCAGCGGCGCGTCCTTGGGCCAGAACAGGGCGCTGCCGACCAGCAGGGCCAGCATCAGGCCGCCGAACAGGCAGGCCCAGGCTTGCTTGAGGCCAAACAGCAGGAATTCGTAGGCCCAGGCCCGCCCCGCGAGCCCTGGGCCCAGGGCCTGGCCCTGGCGTCGAGCCGGGCCGCCACCGCCTTGGCGCGCGCGTTCAGATTCATCGAGTCCTCCCGGGCGAGCAGGCTAGCCCCCGCGCGGCGCTCGGGCCATATGTCGAGCCATGACCCAGCCATTGTTTCCCACCGCCGAAGACAAGCACGCCCTCGAGCGCGGCGATGTCCTGGCCCCGCGCTTCGACGCCAACGGCCTTGTCGCCGCTGTCGCGCAACACGCCGATACGGGCGAGATCCTGATGCTGGCCTGGATGAACGCCGAGGCCCTGAAACGGACGGTCGAGACCGGCCACGCCCACTATTTCAGCCGCTCGCGAAACGCGTTGTGGAAGAAGGGCGAGACCAGCGGCCAGCTGCAGCTCGTCACCGAGCTGCGCGTCGACTGCGACCAGGACGCGGTGCTGCTCAAGGTGCGTCCGCAGGGCGACGGCGGCGCCTGCCATGTCGGCTTCCGCTCGTGCTTCTATCGCGTGCTGGACGAGGGCAAGCTGGTCGAGCGCGGCTGAGCGCCGACCCCGCGCAGACGGCGGGCGGCCCAGGGCTCAAACCCGCGATGGGCGGCGATCGCCGCGAGCAGGGCGATAAGCAGCGCGGCCGCGCCGATCACGATCTTCGGAACGCCGGGCAAGGCGCCCCGCCCCACGATCTCCGTCGCCGCCCACAGCAGCGGAATGTGCAGGGCGTAGAGGGCGTAGGAGATCGCCGCCAG
Source organism: Caulobacter sp. B11 (assembly GCF_002737765.1). Taxonomy (GTDB): domain Bacteria; phylum Pseudomonadota; class Alphaproteobacteria; order Caulobacterales; family Caulobacteraceae; genus Caulobacter. The sequence goes on from NZ_PEGG01000086.1 coordinate 9,751, forward strand.
GCCGTCCAGCAACGGCCGTAAGCCTCCGACCTCCGCCCGCGCCGCCGAGCCGACCAGAAGCGGCAGGGCGACCAGGACGGCGACGAGGTCAAACGCCGCCCGGCCGGCCGCGGGGATCGGCGCGGTCAGGATCGCCACGAGAAGGGCCAGATGGACCCAGATCGGCGGGGCCGGGATCTTCAGTCGTCCCCGCTCGAGCAGCCGCGCCAGAAGCACTCCGGCGAAGAAGCCGAAGACCACCCGGGGCGCGCCGCCCCACCAGTCGCCCGCCAGGGGGCCCAGCGAACCGGTGCCAAACCGCAGGGCCAGGATCGTATGCAGGACGCCGCCCACGACCGTCAGCAGGATCAGTCGCCGCAAGGTCAGCCAGGGCGCGACAGCGGCATAGAGCAGGTTCACCGCCAGCTCCCAGAACAGCGACCATTGCGGGCCGTTGAGCGGGAAGATGTCGTTGGCGCCGGTGAACGGGACGAACAGCACCCCCAGCACGGCCAGGACGGCGACCGTCGCTGGGTCCCGGCCGGCGGCCAGCATCACGGCCGCGCCAAGGCCGAGGCCCAGCAACACCATCGGATAGAGGCGGATCAGCCGCCGCCGCATGAACTCGCGCCCGCCGCCCGCCGCCAGCGGCGCGTCATGGGCGCGGGCCAGGACCAGGCCGCTGATCACGAAAAACAGATCGACCGCCAAGTAGCCGTGACTCAGGACGGCGTTCGGCAGGACCAGGCCCCGCGTGTGAAACAGCAGCACCATCAGGGCCGCGACGCCCCGCAGGGCGTCCAGTCCGGGCATGCGGTCGCGACTTGCGGTCATGGCCGCATCGGACCATGCATTGATTGACAAACGCCTCCCGCCTCGCGAAAGGCCCGCCGCATGACCACCCTGCAAGCCCTGCTGGCCTTCGGTCTCGCCGCCGGGCTGCTGACCATCACGCCGGGTCTCGACACCGCCCTGGTGCTGCGGACCGCGGCGACAGAGGGTCCACGCCGGGCCCTGGCGGCCGCGGTCGGCATCGGCCTCGGTTGCCTGGTCTGGGGCGTGGCGGCCGCCGGCGGCGCCGGGGCGCTGCTGACGGCGTCGACCACCGCCTACACCGCCTTGAAATGGGCCGGCGCCGCCTATCTGGTCTGGGTCG
>NZ_PEGG01000087.1 GCF_002737765.1 Caulobacter sp. B11
GCAAAGCTCGGGATATAGGCCTGAGCGATCGCAGCGGCGGGCGTTCGTCGCTCTCGCCGCGATGCTTCCAAGCACGACCAAGCGGCGCCAGGGAGACTTGGCGCCGCTTTCGTTTTCGCCGACCAGACGAGCCCGATTCATGGCGATTGATCTTGATTTCGCGCCCGACGCCGCGCGCGCCCGCGCCCTCAATGCCCGGATGAATCGCGAGCTCGCCGACAGCCTCGCCTATGTCTCCGACGCGGCCCGCGGCCAGTTGCCGTTCGACGAGGCCGGGCTCGGCGGCGTGATCGCGGCCCTGCGCAACGGCGAGCCGTTCGCCCCCGGGGTCTTCGCGCGCTACTATGCGCTGGTCAACGCCATCGGCGCCGAAGACGATTCTGCGGCCGTCGCCCTGTTCGGCGAGCTGGCGCGATCGCGGGCCGTTCCCGCCACCCTGCAGATCGTCGCCCTGGACGACCAGGCCCTGGGCGAGGAGGGGGCGCTCTATGCACGGATGATGAACGCTGAGGCGGGGCTCGATATCGCCTTCGCCGCGCCGAGCGCCCAGGTGTCGGCGGACTTTCGCCTGCGCCTGAACGACGGCCTGGCGCTCCTTGACCGCGCCCTCCCCGACTTGGCGGGGGAAATTCGCGCCATTGTCCGGCAGATCGTGATCGTCGGCAGCGATCCGACCAAGGTGATGCAGTTCGACGGCGGATCGCACTACCAGCTCTGGGGAGCCCTGTTTCTCAACGGCTCCTACCATCCCGACCCGGTGGCGGTGGTCGAGGTCTTGGCGCACGAATGCGCCCATAGCCTGTTGTTCGGCTTCTGCACCGACCAAGCCCTGATCGAGAACGACGACGAGGAGCGGTTCGCCTCGCCGCTGCGCCCCGACCCGCGGCCGATGGACGGGATCTATCACGCGACCTATGTCTCGGCGCGCATGCACTGGGCGATGACGCGGCTGGCCGCCGACCCGCTGCTGGCGCCCGAGGCGCGCGAGCGGGCCCTGGCGGCGGCCCGCGCCGACCTGGTCAATTTCGACGCGGGCTACAGCGTCGTCGCCGAACATGGCCGCCTGACCGGGCTGGGCCAGGGCCTGATGGCTTCGGCCCTGGCCTATGTCGACGCGGCGCGCCGATGATCTATTTCGTCAGCACCAGGGCCCACAACTACGCCCATCGCGTGCTTGGGGAGCGCCCGTGGGTTAACCGGGTCAGCTATGCAAGGCTGCTCGACAAGGACAGCCTGCCGGCGGCGACCTACATCTTCAGCGATTTCGACCGACTGGGATTTTGGGAGCTTGAGCGCGCGGCCCACGTCTATCGGGGTCTGAAGGCCGCCGGCTGCCGTGTGCTCAATGATCCGGCTCGCGCCCTGCAGCGTCTGGCCCTTCTGCGGCGGCTGCGGCGCGACGGCATCAACAGCTTCAACGCCTGGCCGGCCAGCGACGCCGACCTGGTCGACGCCTTCCCGGTGTTCCTGCGCACGGCCAGCGCCCATCGCGGCAATCTCACCGAGCTTCTGCCGGACGCCGCGTCCCTGGCCGCGTCCCTCGAGACGCTGCTGCGCGAGGGCTATCCGCTCAGCGACCTGATCGTCGTGCAGTACCGCGCCGCGCCCATCCACGGCGACGTCTTCCGCAAGCTGGCCATGTTCCGGGTCGGCGAGGCGATGATCCCGGCTGTCAGCGTGCATGAGCGGCACTGGACGGCGAAGTATGGCCAGGACGGAGTGGCCGGTGAGCAGGCCTATCTGGACGATCTGCAACAGGTGCGAACCGCGCCGCACGCCCAAGCCATCCGGCGCGCTTTCGAGGCGGCCAATATCGACTATGGCCGAGCGGACTATGGGCTGGTCGACGGGCGGCCGGAAATCTACGAGATCAACACCAACCCGACGATCGGCCGCCGGGACACGCCGCATCCGTTCGCCGCCCGCCGGGAGGCGCAAGCCCTGTCCAGCGATCTCTATTTCAAGGCGGTCAAGGCCCTCGACGCTCCAGCGCCCGGCGTGCTGTTCCGGGCCCAGCGACCGGCCCTGCTCAATACGCCGGAAATGGCCGGCGGCGTGCCGCCTTATGAGTGGACGCCGTGAAGTGACAGGTCCGGCCCGGCCGAGGGCCAGGCCGGACCTGTTGTCCGCCGCCGATGGCGGTGCGTTTTAACGGGTTCCGCTCAGTTCCTGAACTTCTTCGAAGGTGCGCAGGCCGGGGCGCTGGGCGCAGACCAGAACGCCCATGTTGCCGGGCAGATGCTGGTTGGCGAGCATCTTCTCGTGGGCGGCCGGGATGTCTTCCCAGGGGAAGACTTCCGACAGGCACGGGTCGACCCGGCGGTCGATGACCAGCTGGTTGGCGGCGCTGGCCTGCATCAGGTTGGCGAAGTGGCTGCCCTGGACGCGCTTCTGGCGCATCCACAGGAAGCGGGCGTCCATGGTCAGATTGAAGCCGCTGGTGCCGGCGCAGATGGCCACCATGCCGCCGCGCTTGACCACGAACACCGAGACCGGGAAGGTCGCCTCGCCCGGATGTTCGAACACCAGGTCGACGTCCTTGTTGCCGGTGATCTGCCACAGGGCTTTGCCGAACTTGCGGCTTTCCTTCATGTAGTCGCCGAACTCAGGGCCGTTGACCTTGGGCAACTGGCCCCAGCAGTTGAATTCATTGCGGTTCAGCACCGCCTTGGCGCCCATCGACAGCACGAATTCGCGCTTGTCTTCGGAGCTGACCACGCCGATGGCGTTGGCCCCGGCCACGGCGGCCAGCTGAACGGCGAACACGCCCAGGCCGCCCGAGGCGCCCCAGACCAGCACGTTCTGGCCGGGCTTCAGCTCATGCGGCTGGTGACCGAACAGCATGCGATAGGCGGTGGCCAGGGTCAGCACATAGCAGGCGCTTTCCTCCCAGGTCAGGTGCTTGGGACGCTGCATCAGCTGGCGCGACTGCACCCGGCAGAACTGGGCGAAGCTGCCGTCCGGCGTCTCGTAGCCCCAGATGCGCTGGCTGGTCGAGAACATCGGGTCGCCGCCGTTGCACTCCTCGTCGTCGCCGTCGTCCTGGTTACAGTGGACGACCACCTCGTCGCCCGGCTTCCAGCGTTTGACCTTCTTGCCGACCGCCCAGACGATGCCCGAGGCGTCGGATCCGGCGATGTGGTAGGGATGTTTATGGCCATCCAGCGGGCTGATCGGCTCGCCGAGCGCGGCCCAGACGCCGTTGTAATTGACGCCGGCGGCCATCACGAGCACCAGCACCTCGTCCTCGCCGATCGTCCAGGTCGGCACCACCTCGACCTGCATGGCCTGGGTGGGCTTGCCGTGGCGGTCCTTGCGGATGCTCCAGGCGTACATGTTGGCGGGCACGTGGTAGGCGGGCGGAATCTCGCCGATCTCGTAGAGATCCTTCACGTCGGTCTTGTCCAGCGTCGCGGTGGTCATGTCACTCCCCGTTTCCTTCGGCGCTGCAACAACGCCCGAAAGCTCAACTCGGCTGCGCGCGGCCCGGTCAAAACGGTGAAAACACCTCGCCAGGCCATCATTATGGCGCTCGGAGAAGGTAGTTCGACCCCGAAGCGGCCTAAGCTGAGACAACTGTTTGAAAGTGGCAAGCGGAAACTTGTGCGACGCAGCATAAGGCGGCGCCTTGTCGCGGTCCGGCCAGAAGCGGCTGGTCACGGCGCGGCCGATCGGCGAGGCTTGGCCATGGCTCCGACCCTGCACATTTCCAGCCCCGCCCCCGCGATCCGACTGCTGGCGCTCGACGCGCCGCCCGCCAACGGCCTGGGGATGGCGCTGCGAAGGCAGCTGTCCGAGGCCGTCGAGGCGATCAACGCTGACCAGACCGTGCGGGCGGCGGTGCTGACCGGCCGCAACGGGGCGTTCTGCGCCGGCGACGACCTGCGTGAGGCGGCCGGACGCGGCGACGGCCAGCTGGCGGCCGTCCTGGGCTTCAATCTGCTGATGGACGAGATCGCGGCCTGCCGGGTTCCGATCATCGCCGCCATAGACGGCTGGTGCCTGGGCGGGGGACTGGAGCTGGCCCTGGCCTGCGACGTCCGTCTGTGCAGCGACCGGACCAGCTTCGCGGCGTCGGGGGTCAATATCGGCTTGATGGCCTCGGTCGCCCGGCTGCCAAGATTGATCGGCGAGGGCCGGGCCAAGGCCCACCTGCTGACCGGGGCGAACTTCGATGCGGCGCGGGCCCTGGCCGATGGCGTCGTGACGGGGGTGCATGCCGCTGACGCCCTGCTTGCCGAAGCCCTGGGCCTGGCCGAGCGGATCGCCTCGCGCGCGCCGTTGTCGGTCGAGGCCGTCAAACGGGCGGTGGCGGGAGAGGCGGTCGACGTGGCCGCGCTGGTGGCCAGCGCCGACCATGCCGAGGCCGTCGCGGCTTTCATGGCCAAGCGTCCGGCGGTGTTCGGCCGGCGCTGAAGCCCAAACCGTCCGCTGTTTGATCGACCGCAAGGCCGGGCCCCAGCCCCTGATGCAGGGTGGGCCCGTCGCCGTCTTGGGCGACGCCTTTCTCGGGAAGTCTGAGCCATGAGCAACACCCCTCACGAACTGCATGAAGAGTTCCCGCAGGACCTCGACCGGATTCACGCCCTGAAGATCCACGATCAGGCCTTCGCGGCGCTGCTCGAAGGCTACAATGAGGTCAATCGCACCGTGCACCGCATGGAGACCGATATTGAAACCGTCGCCGACAATGTCCTGGAAGGGTTCAAGAAGCAGCGGCTGGACCTGAAGGACCGCATCGCCGCCGCCCTCGCCAAGCTGGCCTAGAGCGCCTGAGGCGAAAGTATGTGCGGTTTCGTCGCCCGAAACCGCACTAACCTCCTGAACGTAAAGTATCCGGGTCGGCTCATTCGAAACTGACCCGGAAAGGCTCCAGGCGCAGGCCGCTGGTCGCCATCCCGAGGGTGGTGTCTGGGCGTCAAAGGCCCAGCGGCGGCCCGCTTCGCCTTTGCGATGTTGCGCTGCAGCAAGTCCCGGTTCATGATCGACGGTAATCAAGAACGCATAGTCGGGAAGCGCAGGATGTCAGCCAAGCCGTTCCAGCACGCGCCGGACGCGCCGTGGATTTCCGCACCTATGCGGGCCATTCCACGGCCGAAAAGTCCAACACCCTGTACCGCGCCAACCTGTCCAAGGGCCAGACCGGCCTGTCGGTGGCCTTCGACCTGCCCACCCAGACCGGCTATGACGCCGACCACATCCTGTCGCGCGGCGAGGTCGGCAAGGTGGGCGTGCCGATCAGCCATCTGGGCGACATGCGCACCCTGTTCGACCAGATCCCGCTGGAACAGTCCAACACCTCGATGACCATCAACGCCCCGGCCGCCTGGCTGCTGGCGATGTATGTGGCCCTGGCCGACGAGCAGGGGGCCGACCGCAAGCTGCTGCAGGGCACGACGCAGAATGATCTGATCAAGGAATATCTGTCGCGCGGCACCTACATCTTCCCGCCCGGCCCCAGCCTGCGGCTGATCGGCGACATGATCGCCTGGTGCTATATCGAGGTTCCCAAGTGGAACCCGATGAACGTCTGCAGCTATCACCTGCAGGAAGCCGGGGCGACGCCGGAGCAGGAGTTGGCCTTCGCCCTGGCCACCGCCATTTCCGTGCTCGACACCGTGCGGGCCGGCGGCCAGGTGCCCGAGGAAGACTTCGAGATCGTCGCCCTCGGCGGATCAGCTTCTTCGTCAATGCCGGG
>NZ_PEGG01000088.1 GCF_002737765.1 Caulobacter sp. B11
CGTCCAAGACCGACCTGGCCCTGGCCGAGGCCGCCGCCGCCGCCGGCTCGGAAGTCGGGGTCTGCGTCGTGGCCAATGACAACAACAACGGCAATGTCGTGATCTCAGGCGACAAGGCCGCCGTGGACAAGGCCATCGAGAAGGCCAAGGAACTGGGCGCGCGGGCGATTCCGCTGAACGTTTCCGCGCCCTTCCACTGCCCGCTGATGCGCCCGGCGGCCGAGGAAATGGCCGAGGCCCTGGCCCGCACCACGATCATCGCGCCGCGCGCGCCGCTGGTGGCCAATATCACCGCCAGTCCCGTGCATGATCCCGATGTCATCCGCGGCCTGCTGGTCGAACAGGTCACCGGCCGAGTCCGCTGGCGCGAAAGCATGATCTGGCTGGCCGGCGAGGGCGGTGTCACCCGCTTCGCCGAGGCCGGCGCCGGCAAGGTGCTGTCGGGCATGGCCAAGCGGATCGCCCCCGACGCCGAGGCCACGCCCCTCAACAGCCCCGCCGACCTCGAAGCCTTCGCAAAATCGCTCTAGTTTCCGTCGTACGGAGAACCCCCATGTTTGATCTCACCGGCAAGACCGCTCTCGTCACTGGCGCCACGGGCGGCATCGGCGGCGCCATCGCCAAGGCTCTGCACGAACAGGGCGCCCATGTCGTGCTCTCGGGCACCCGCGAATCGGCCCTGAGCGACCTGGCGACCCAGTTCGGCGAGCGCGTCTCGTTCGTGGCCGCCAACCTGTCGGACGCCGCCGCTGTGGATGGTCTGGTCGCCAAGGCTGAGGAAGCCGCCGGCGCGCCGCTCGATATCGTGATCGCCAACGCCGGGATCACCCGCGACGGCCTGATCGTCCGGATGAAGGACGAGGACTGGGAAACCGTCATCAAGGTCAACCTTGAGGGCTATTTCCGTCTGGCCCGCGCCGCAGCCAAGGGCATGATGAAGCGCCGCTCCGGCCGCATCATCGGCATCACCTCGGTGGTGGGGGTCACGGGCAATGCGGGCCAGACCAACTATGCCGCCTCCAAGGCCGGAATGATCGGGTTTTCCAAGGCCTTGGCCCAGGAACTGGCCAGCCGAAACGTGACCGTAAACTGCGTGGCGCCCGGGTTCATCGCCAGTCCGATGACCGACTCCCTGACCGATGCGCAGAAGGCGGGCATCCTGTCCGACATCCCGGCCGGTCGCCTGGGCGAGGGTAGCGATATCGCCGCCGCCTGCGTCTACCTGGCCAGCGATCAAGCCGCCTATGTCACGGGGCAGACCTTGCATGTGAACGGCGGCATGGCGATGATCTAGACCGCGAGTTTCTTTGCAGGCGGGCCGCTGGTCACCTGAAAAGGAACGTGATAGGCGGTTGCCCGACAATTCCCGTGGACGGTGAGGCGCTCGCCAAGTCGCCCGGGGGGATCAGATTCATAACGAGGGACTAAAAAGAATGTCCGACATTCTCGAGCGCGTGCGTAAGATCGTCATCGAGCATCTGGATGCCGATCCCGAGAAGGTCACGGAGAAGGCCAGCTTCATCGACGACCTGGGCGCCGACAGCCTCGACAACGTCGAGCTGGTGATGGCGTTCGAAGAAGAGTTCGATATCGAAATTCCGGACGACGCCGCCGAACATATCCAGACGGTCGGCGACGCCGTGAAGTTCATTACGGAAAAGACCGGCGCCTAAGGGCGCCGGGTTCGCCTGATCGCGAACGCAAAGACCAGTACCGCCGCGCGCACGGGCTCTTGCCTTCGTGCGCGCGGCGGTTTTCGTATGTGGCCAAGATTCGCGCCGTTTGCGGCTATGCAGGCTTCTCGCCCATCGCCATCTTCGACGCCTGACAGGTTGGGAGTGATCCATGCGTAGAGTCGTCGTCACCGGGCTGGGCCTGCTGACCCCTCTGGGCCAGGGCGTTGATGTGTCCTGGAAGAACATTCTAGCCGGGAAGTCGGGCGCGAACCGCATTACCGCCTTCGATCCTACGGATTATGCCTGCCAGGTGGCGTGCGAGGTTCCGCGCGTCGATGGTCGCGGCGGCGGTGGACCCGACGTCGAGGGTTCGTTCAATCCCGACCTGACCCTGAGCCCGCGCGACCAGCGCAGGGTCGATGATTTCATTCTTTATGGCATCGCGGCCGCCGACGAGGCGATCAAGGATTCAGGCTGGGTTCCCGAGACCGAGGAAGACCGCTATCGCACCGGCGTGATGCTGGGCTCGGGCATCGGAGGCCTGTCGACCATCGCCGACACCGCGGTCGAACTGGAACTGAAGGGCCCCCGCAAGGTCAGCCCGTTCTTCATCTCCTCGGCCCTGATCAACCTGATCTCCGGCCAGGTCTCGATTCGCTACGGCTTCAAGGGCCCCAACCACGCGGTGGTCACCGCCTGCGCCACGGGCGCCCACGCCATCGGCGACGCCACACGGCTGATCAAGTACGGCGACGCCGACGTGATGATCGCCGGCGGTGCCGAGGCGGCGATCTGCAAGGTCGGCATCGCCGGCTTCATCGCCTGCCGCGCCATGGCCACCGATTTCAATGATACCCCCGAGAAGGCCTCGCGCCCCTATGACAAGGATCGCGGCGGCTTCGTGATGGGCGAGGGCGCCGGCGTGGTGGTTCTTGAAGAGTACGAGCACGCCAAGGCCCGCGGCGCGAAGATCTATGCCGAGGTGGTCGGCTACGGCCTGTCGGGCGACGCCTATCACATCACCGCACCCGTCGAGGACGGCGACGGCGGTTTCCGCGCCATGAAGGCGGCCCTGAAGGACGCGGGGCTCGAGCCCTCGGACGTCGACTATGTCAACGCTCACGGCACCTCGACCATGGCTGACGGCATCGAGGCCGGCGCGGTCGGCCGCCTGCTGGGCGATCACGCCAAGAACGTGGTGATGTCCTCGACAAAGTCGATGACTGGTCACCTGCTCGGCGCGGCCGGGGCCATCGAGGGGATCTTCTCGATCCTCGCGATCCGCGACCAGATCGCGCCGCCGACCATCAATCTCGACAATCCCGATGTCGAGACCGAGATGAACCTCGCGCCACACAAGGCCGTGCCGATGAAGATCGATGTCGCGGTTTCCAACAGCTTCGGCTTTGGCGGCACCAACGCCTCGGTCGTATTCCGCAAGATCTCGTGAGCAAGCCGCCTCGTCCGCAGCGTCGGCCGGCGTCCCGACGGGGGGAAACGGCCTCGGGTCTTCGGCGTCTGATCGCCATGGCGCTGGGAGGGGTCACCACCCTCGCCGTCGTGGGCATGGCTGCGATCCTGGGGGCCCTATGGCTCTATCAGGGCTCAGGTCCGGCCGCCAAGACCGGTGACTACACCACGGTTGTGCTTCGCCGTGGCTCAAGCCTTCCCGAGATCGCCCAAACCCTGCAGAGAAGCGGTGCGATACGCTCCTCGTCGCTGTTTCTCACCGCGGCCCAACTGACCGGCTCGGCCCGCAAGCTCAAGGCCGGAGAGTACGAGTTTCCCTCCAGGGCCTCGCTGTCGAGGGTCATGGCGGCGATTCGTGACGGCAAGGTTGTGCGTCACCAGGTGACGATCCCCGAGGGCATGACCTCGGACATGGTGATCGATATCCTCAACCGCTCGACGGTGTTGACCGGTTCTGCGCCAACCCCGCCCGAGGGTTCGGTTCTCCCAGAGACCTATCAGGTCGAACGCGGCGAGGACCGATCGGCGGTTTTGCAGCGCATGATGGACGACCGTGACAAGATTCTTGACGCCCTGTGGGCCAAGCGTCAGCCGGGACTGCCGTTCGACACCAAGGAAGAGGCGGTGACCCTGGCCTCGATCGTGGAGAAGGAAACCGGCCTGGCCAGCGAAAGGCCGCGGGTCGCCGCCGTGTTCGTCAATCGGCTGCGCAGCGGCATCCGCCTGGGGAGCGACCCGACCATCATCTACGGGCTGACACGGGGGCGCCCGCTAGGGCGCGGGATCCTGCTGTCCGAACTGCAGCGCCAGACGCCCTACAACACCTACCAGATTGACGGATTGCCCCCCACGCCGATCGCCAATCCTGGGCGCGCCGCGTTGGCGGCGGTCCTGGATCCGCCCAAGACCGATGAACTCTATTTCGTGGCGGATGGCAGCGGCGGGCACGTCTTCGCCAAGACCTATGACGACCATCTGCGCAATGTCGCCAAGTGGCGGCAGGTCGAGCGTCGCGCGGCGGCTCCGACCCCGGCGGCGGCGCCGGCCCTCAGCGGGGGCTGATCATGGCCTTGTCGGGTATGACCGGCTTTGCCCGGGTCGAGGGCGCGCACGGGGCTTGGTCGTGGGCGGTCGAGGCGCGCAGCGTCAACGGCCGCAATCTTGAGACCAGATTCCGGGGCCCGCCCGGCTTCGACGCCCTCGACAAGGCCGCCCGCGACGGCGCGCAGGCCCGCTTTCAGCGCGGCCAGCTGACCGTCAATCTGCAGGCCAAGCGGCTGGAGACCAGTGGGGCCACCCAGGTCAATATCGAGGTGCTTGAACGATATCTGATGGCCGGCGGCCCCTATGTGGCGACCGGCATGGTCGCAAAGCCCACGCTGGATGGCCTGTTGGCCCTGCGCGGCGTCATTGAGGTTCGCGAAGAAGACGAGGCTGAGGAAGATCGCGCGGCGGTCGAGGCGGCGATGCTCGTCAGCCTGGCCCAGGCGCTGGACGACCTGAGGGGCGCGCGCCAGGAGGAGGGCGCCGCGCTGGCGCCCATTCTCGCCGCCCTGGTCGTCCGCATTGAGGACCTCACCGCCCAGGCTGAAGACGAAGCTCGCGGCCAGCCCGCCGTGCTGCGCGACCGTTTCGTTCGCAAGCTGAGCGATCTGCTGGGCGAGGCGGCTCCGGCGGAGCGCATCGTGCAAGAGGCGGCCGCCCTGGCGGTCAAGGCCGATGTGCGCGAGGAGTTGGACCGGCTGTCGAGTCATGTCGCCGCGGCGCGGGCCCTGCTGGCCTCGGACGTCGCCGCGGGCCGCCGGCTGGATTTCCTGTCTCAGGAGTTCATGCGAGAAGCCAACACCCTCTGCAGCAAATCCGCGCTCACAGCGCTGACCGCGCACGGCCTAGAGCTAAAGGCCACGATCGAGCAATTCCGGGAACAGGTTCAGAATGTTGAGTAAAGCAGCCAAGGCCGAGCACCGGACCCGCGGCCTTCTGCTGATGGTCGTGGCGCCGTCGGGCGTCGGAAAGACGTCGCTGACCCGCCGGCTCGTCGCCGATCACGGCGACCTGCATCTGTCGATCAGCGCCACCACCCGCGAGCCCCGTCCCGGCGAGCACGAGGGGCGCGACTATCATTTCGTGAGCCGCGGCGACTTCGAGGTCATGGT
>NZ_PEGG01000089.1 GCF_002737765.1 Caulobacter sp. B11
GGCGCTCGGACCCTCCATGAGGCGCAGACCGGCCAGACGGGGATTGAAGGCTTCGATGACTGGGTGCGTGAGCTGGTGCAGACCGGCTACCTGCACAACCACGCGCGTATGTGGTTTGCCTCCATCTGGATTTTCACCCTGAAGCTGCCCTGGTCGCTGGGCGCGGACTTCTTTTTACGTCACCTGATCGATGCCGATGCGGCGAGCAATACGCTGTCTTGGCGCTGGGTCGCGGGGCTTCAGACGCCCGGCAAGACCTATCTCGCCTCCGCCGACAACATCGCCCGCAACACCCACCAGCGCTTTGCCCCCAAGGGTCTGGCCACGGAAGCCGTCGCGCTCACGGAGCTTCCGCTTCCAGGCCCTATCGATCTGGTCGAACAACATGTCGCCCCTATCGCTGAACCGGCCCTTCTTCTGGTCACGTCCGAGGACCTGCATCCGGAGTCCGTCTTTGACGCCACGAGCCCCTTCGTGGCGGCCGTTGTCGCGACGGATAGGCAGGGGCTCTGGGGCGAAGCCGCCCGTGGCTTCGTCGAAGCCGCAGCCGTGGACACGGCAACGCGGGTCAGCGCGGTCTTCGGCTGCCCGACGACCTTGCATGACAGCCTGGATCCGGAGCGCCTGCTTTCGGCCGCCAGAGCCGCCGGCGTCAGGCAAATCCTCACGCCCTATGCTCCGGTCGGCCCGGTTGCTGACGCCCTGGCGGATATCGCGTCCAGACTGGCGGTTGACGGCGTCACGCTGGTGCAGGTCCGGCGGCGTTGGGATGAGCGGCTTTGGCCTTACGCGACCAAGGGTTTCTTTCCGTTCAAGGCGCGAGCGATGGCCAGCCTCGCGGCCGGCGCGGCTATTGGCTGCCCATGATCTGCATGACGCTGTAGATCGCCGGCAGCATGATCACCCCCAGCAGACAGGGGAAGATGAACAGGATCAGCGGCACGATCAGCTTGGCCGGCAGGGCCATGGCGTTTTCCTCGGCCCTGAGCATCCGCTTGACGCGCATGTCTTCGGAAAACACCCGCAGGGTGTCGCCCAGGCTGGTGCCCATTTCCTCGGCCTGGCGCAGCATGGTCGCGAAGGCCCGGGCCTCGTCCAGGCCCAGGCGGTCGGCGAAGGATTGCCAGGCGTCCCGGCGATCGCGCCCGGCTCGCAGCTCAAGGGTCAGAAACCGCAGGTGCTCGGTCAGGCGTGGATAGCGCCGCGCCAGCTCGTCGCCCACGCGGGTGACGGCCGCATCCAGGCTCAGGCCGGCCTCGATGGAGGCGACCAGCAGGTCCAGCAGATCCGGAAAGCCGTCGCGATACTCCATGTCGCATTTGGCGCGACGCAGGCGAACGACGTGGTCGGGTCCCAGCAGGGCGCCGATGGCCAGGGCCACGGCCAGGCCCATCGCGCCGGCCCCGCCGCCGCCCGAGATCGCCCAGGGCAGCAGCAGGACGGCGCCAATCGTGGCGATGATCAGGGCGGCGAACTTGCCGGCCATGTAGAAGGTGACCGCCTCGCGGCTGAAGAAGCCGGCCTGGATCAGGCGCAGGCGGATCTCCGAGACCTTGCTGGGATCCTGGATCGCCAGGCGCTGACCGAGGCCTCGCAGGGTGTCCAGGAGGCTGTCACGAACCGCGCCGGTCCGCGCCGCCTGGCTTCCCGGCGACGAGGTCGTGTCCGCGCCCGGGGTAAGGCGCCGACGGCGGCCGGCGATCATCCGGGCTTGCCGCAAACCCTGCAGGACGAGGTAACTGGTCGGCAAACCGATCAGGGCGGCGGCGGCGGCGGTGAGCAGATTCGCCGTGGTCAGGGCCTGTGACATGGGTCAGACCTTCATGTTGATCATGCGGCGCATGACCAGGTTGCCGACCACCATCCACAGCCCAAAGCCCGCGAACCAATAACGTCCGATGGGGGCTTGCAGGACCTCGGTATAGTAGCCGGGTGAGGCGACCGTCAGGACGGCCATCACGGCGAAGGGCGCGACGGTCAGGATGATGGCCGACACCCGGCCTTCCGATGAGGCGGCCTTGATTTTCAAGCGCATCTTGTGGCGGTCGCGCACGGTCTTGGAATTCAGCTTAAGCAATGAGGTGAGATTGCCGCCCGCCCGTTCCTGCAGGCGGATCGTCGCCGCGAACAGGTCAAGATCGGGGTGTCGGCATCGCTCCGCCATGCGGCCCACGGCCTGTTCGAGGCTGGCGCCGTAGGCGATCTCGTCGGACATCATGCCAAATTCGGTGCCGATCGGATCGACCATTTCGCGGCCGACCAGGGCAATGGCTGTGGGCACGGGATGCCCGGCCTCGAGACTGCGCACGATGATGTCCAGGCCGTTGGGCAGTTGCTCGCCCAGGGCCTTGGCCCGGCGCGCCGCGGCGACCTTCAGGATGATCACGCCGACGGCGGCCACCGTCAGGGGACCGAGCGGCGCGAAGGCCAGGCTATGGGTGACGATGACCAGGCCCAGGCTGGCCACGACGGCGGCGGCGGCGAGCAGGGTTAGCCATTGTTTTGGCCGGTAGACCAGCCCCGAGGCCATGACCAGGTCGGCCAGCCAGCGCAGCGCCAGCTTGCGCTTTCCGCTGGCGTCCAGTCCCCGCTGCTTGCGCAACTCGATGACCAGGTCGCTGATCGAGGCGGTGTGACGCGCGGTGGTCAGGCGCCGATTGACCTTCGACTTGGCCCGACCGACCCGTACCAGCCCCACGACGCCCTGGGCGAACGAGAAGACGGCGGCGAAGATCATCACCAGAAAGACGAGGCGGATTTCCGGGGTCATGGCTAGAGCACCCGCACGGGGTTGAAATTCTCGGTGTCATAGGTGATGCCGCGCCGGATCATCTCGTCCAGGCACTTGGGCCGCAGGCCCGAGGCGCGGAACTCGCCGTGAACCGTGCCGTCGGGGTCGGTATGGGTGCGGCGGAAGGCGAAGATCTCCTGCATCTGCACCACCTGGCCCTCCATGCCGGTGATCTCGCTGACGCTCATCAGGCGGCGCTTGCCGTCCGACAGGCGCGAGACCTGAACGATCAAGTTCACGGCCGAGGCGATCTGGCCGCGGATGGAGTCCGCCGGCAGCTTCATCCCCGACATGGCGACCATCTGCTCCAGACGGGTGATCGCGTCGCGCGGGGTGTTGGCGTGGATGGTCGCCATCGAGCCTTCGTGGCCGGTGTTCATGGCCTGCAACATGTCGAAGGCCTCCTCGCCGCGCACCTCGCCGAGGATCACCCGGTCAGGCCGCATGCGCAGGGCGTTCTTGACCAGCTCGCGCTGACGGATCTCGCCCTTGCCCTCGATATTGGGCGGCCGGGTCTCCATGCGCACCACGTGCGGCTGCTGCAGCTGAAGCTCGCAGGCGTCCTCGATGGTGATCAGGCGTTCGCCGTGGCTGATGGCCGAGGACAGGGCGTTGAGCAGGGTGGTCTTGCCCGATCCCGTGCCGCCCGAGATGACCGTCGAGGAGCGGGCGCGGATCGCGCCGTGCAGGAACTCGGCCACGCAAGGCGGCATGGCCCCGACCTCGACGAGGCGGTCCAGGCCCATGGGCTTCTTGGAGAACTTGCGGATCGAGACCGCCGCCCCATCGACCGTGATGGGGGCGATCGCCGCATTGACCCGGCTGCCGTCGGCCAGGCGGGCGTCGACCATCGGCGAGGACTCGTCGATCCGGCGACCGACCGCGGCGACGATCCGGTTGACGATCCGCAGCAGGTGGTCGTTGTCGCGAAAGCGGATCGGGGTCAGCTCCAGCTCACCGCGCCGCTCGACATAGACCTGCCAGGGCCCGTTGATCAGGATGTCGGCGATGCTGTCGTCCTTGAGCAGGGGCTCGATGGGGCCCAGGCCGACCATCTCGTCGAAGATCGAAGAGGCCAGCTCGTCCAGCTCCAGGCTGTTGAGCGCCAGGCGCTCGGACTTGGCGAAGTCGCCGACCAGCAGCCTGACATGGCGGCGCAGGTCGGCCTCGTCGAGGCGGTCCAGTTTGCTCAGGTCGATCTCGTCGATCAGCCGGCTGTGCAGCCGCAGCTTGATGTCGAGCATGTCGACCTCGGGCGGCGCGGCCGGGGCTGGGATCAGCTCGATCACGGGCGTCGGCATTGCCGGCTCAACGACGGTGGCCGGTGTCTGGGCTTCGCTTGGCGCGGAGCGGGCGCGGAAACGGCTGATCATGCGACCCTCGCTTGGCCGCCGAGCGCGCGCGACCCGTCTTTGATGAGGCGATCGACCAGCTGATCCACGTCCTTGACGATCTTGGACCTTGGGCGATGGCGGCGCACGAAGCCGCCGAGATTGACCGACGCAGCGGCCGCTTCCCAGTCGGAGCTGATGCCGCCCGCGGCCTTGCGGCCCAGGGCGCGCTCGGCCTCGGCCAGGGAGGGCGCGGCGGCGAACATCCGGGTGGCGATGCGGTTGAGGACGATCCGGGGCGAGGGCGCGTCGCGCTCGGTCTCGATTTCGGCGGCGCCGGCCCGGGTCGCCAGCAGGGCCGGCACGGTCAGCTCCGAGATCAGCAAGAGCTCGTCGGAGCCGACGATCACATCCATGGTCCAGGGCTGACGATGGCGCGGCAGATCGACCACCACCCAGTCATAGGCCTGGCAGGCCAGGTCGAGGATGCGGGTGATCATCGGGGCGGTCGCGTTCTGGAACCCTGCCGGATCCCGAGGCGCGGCCAGAACATCGATTCCCTCGCTGGCCTGGGAGGTGAAGGCCGCCAGCACGGCGGCGTCGATGCGCTCGGGCGCGGTCGCTTGGGACAGCTGCATGTTCGGCGTGACCCCCAGATAGGCGGCGGCCGCGCCGTCCACGAGATTGAGGTCCACCAGGCACACGCGCTGACCGCCGTCGCGACCTTGCAGGGCGGCGGCGATTTCCGCCGCCAGCATGGTCGCGCCGCAGCCGCCGACCGCGCCCATCACCGTCCAGCAACGCGACGGCGTCGCCGCGCTGGGGGCGGGGGCCAGCAGGGC
>NZ_PEGG01000090.1 GCF_002737765.1 Caulobacter sp. B11
CTGTCCCGGCGTCGAGCGATCTTGGACTGCCGCCTATAACAATGGGGGAAATCCATGCGCGGAAACAGCGCGAAACAGAGTTTTGTCGATATAATAATAGCTGCTGGATTCAAGTCGAACGGCAGCGAATACCTTCGCAAAGCGGATTTAATAGAGCAGAAAATAGCTATTTATGCAGATAAATCCGATGGCAGGAAATATATCGAGTACGCGATATTTAATAATGACGACCTTCTGGTGTCCGGTCGCGCGGACAGAGCATTCTCGGATATAAGATATGAGATCATATCTAGTCTCTCAGGAGAGGCATTGGATGGGAGTTTCGATTTCACGTCCTGGCTGACAGACGAATTTCTAGGCATGCTTGATGAAATGAAAAGCCTCGGTGGGGTACTCAATATCTGCCGCGATCAGTTGGACGGGAAGGCGTTAATCTCGGCCGCAGTCAGGAACTCCTGGTAGGTCAGATCGCGCTTTGATCGAAAAAGTCGGCGCTAAAAGGCGAGTTCGCCAACGTCCGATTAGGGTCGAAAGCACCCTTTGACTTCGCTCCCAAAAGCGGATGCCTCAGCGTCCCGCTGATCCTTAAATCTCCTGGAGGCTGCAGCGTGCCGGTCTGGACAGGTCAGTCAAGGACGGCCCTCCGGGCCGCCGCGGCGCGGCGACGCGCACGCGTCGTCCTTGAGTGACCTGTCCAGACCGGCGATCGTCTCGCCGTGAGATTTAAGGAGGACTCCCTCTCGCGGGCGAAGGCGGGCGAACGCCCCTCCTTTTAACCCACCGTCATCCCGGGGCTTGGCCCCGGGACCCAGGGTTCAGCTTTCACGGGAGACGCCAGCGGCGCGCGCGCCGCCATGCCTGCCCTTGCGGCGGAGAGATGGGTCCCGGGCACAAGGCCCGGGATGACGGAGTTTAGGAAAGGCGAACAAGGGCCACCCCGCAGAACGCCGGTTTCCAGGATCGCCCCTCCGGGTGCATGCTCGCGCCGTTCATTCTGGGGGGAACACCATGTTTGTCGGACACTACGCCGCCGCCCTGGCCGCCAAGGCCGTCGCGCCCAAGGCGCCGCTTTGGACCTACGTGCTGGCCAGCCAGCTGATCGATGTCGGCTGGAGCGCGCTGATCATCACCGGGGTCGAGCGGGTCAGGGTCGATCCGTCCCTGCCGGGCAGCGCCCTGGTGCTGGAGCACATGCCCTATACCCACAGCCTGCCGGCCGCGCTGCTGTGGGCGGTGGCGGCGGGGGTGCTGGCGACTTGGCTGCTGAAACTGCCGCGCTGGACCGGGGTGGTGGTCGGGCTGACGGTGCTGTCGCACTGGGGGCTGGATTTCCTGGTCCATCGGCCCGACCTCGCCCTGTGGTTCGACGGGCCCAAGGTGGGGCTGGGCTGGTGGAACTATCCCGTGCCCGAACAGGCCCTGGAGATGGGCCTGCTGGCCATGACCGGGGCGGCCTGGGCCTGGCGGCGCGGAACCCAGGGGCGGTCCTGGTGGCCGGCGCCGCTGTTCCTGGGCCTGCTGCTGGCCGTGCAGGAGATCGCCCTGGTCTCGCCGCCCGGCGGCGGCGCGACGCAATTGGGCCTGACCGCCCTGGCAGTCTATCTGGTGGTGACAGGGCTGGCCGGGCTGGTTGATCGGGGCGACCGACAGCAGCGGTAGGCAGGACTGGTTCCGAGCTGAACCAACCCAAGGCCGCTTTCCCGGCGAAGGCCGGGACCCAGATCCATCCAGAGCGGCTCGTGGGTTTCACCTGGGCCCCGGCCTTCGCCGGGGAAACGGGAGGGGGAGCGCGACCCAAGACTGAAAGAACCACGTCGCCAAGCGCCGCGCCCGGTTGCGCCTCACCCCCGCCGCGCCATATCGGTAGGGCCATGAACGCCCCCTTCAAGACCGACGCCCTGCCCGAGTGGACCCTCACCGACCTCTATGACGGTCGCGACGATCCGCGCCTCGAGTCCGACCTGGCCGCCGCCAAGGCCGCCAATGACGAACTGGCCAGCCTGGAGGGCCTGTTCCTGCAGGCCCGGGGCGAGCCTCAGCGTCTGGGGGTGCTGCTGGATCGCGGCGTGCGCCTCTATGAGGACGCCACCAACGGCCTGTGGACGGTGGGGGCCTTCGCCAGCCTGTCGGCCTCGACCCAGCGCGACGATCCCAGCTGGGCCAAGTTCGAGGGCGACCTGCGGGCCCGCTCGTCGCAGATCGCCGCCGAGAGCCTGTTCTTCGCGCTGGAACTGAACCAGCTGGAGGACGCCGAGCTGGCCGCCGCCCTGGAGGCCCATCCGCCGGCCCGGCGCTGGAGCCCGTGGCTGCGCCGCGTGCGGTTGTCGCGGCCGCACGAGCTGACGCCCGACCTGGAACGCTACATCGTCGATCGCAGCCCGGCCGTGGCGAGCTGGGTGCGGCTCTATGACGAGACCCTGGCCAAGCTGAAGGCCAAGGTCGGCGACGAAGACCTGACCCTGCCCGAGGCGCTCAATCGCCTGTCCGACCCCGACGGTGCGCGCCGCAAGGCGGCCGCCGACGGCCTGGCCCAGGCGCTGGAGGCCCGCGCCTCGACCCAAGGTCTGGTGATGAACACCCTGGCGTTTGAAAAGCAGGTCGAGGATCGCTGGCGGCGCTTTTCCGACCCGGCCCAGTCGCGCCATCTGGCCAATGAGGTCGACGCCGCGGCGGTCAACGCCATGGAGGCGGCGGTGGTCGAGGCCTATCCGCGCCTGTCGCATCGCTATTACGCCCTGAAGGCCAGGGTCATGGGCCGCAAGACCCTCGACTACTGGGATCGCAACGCCCCCCTGACCAGCGCCGCGCCGCGCGCCTATGGCTGGGACGAGGCCAGGACCATCGTGCTCGACAGCTTCCAGGCCCTGGCCCCGAAGTTCGCCGACACCGCCCAGACCTTCTTCGCCCAGCCCTGGATCGACGCCCGGCCGCGGGCCGGCAAGCAGTCGGGAGCCTATTCGCACCCGGTGACCGCCACCCGCCATCCCTATGTGTTCATGAACTATATGGGCGAGCGGCGCGACGTGCTGACCCTGGCCCACGAGCTGGGCCACGCCGTGCACCAGACCCTGTGCGCGCCGCTGGGCACCCTGCTGGCCGACACCCCCTGACCCTGGCCGAGACCGCCTCGATCTTCGGCGAGGGCCTGGTCTTTGACCGCCTGCTGGCCGAGGCCTCGCCCGCCGACCGCAAGGGCCTGCTGGCCGGCAAGATCGAGGACGGGCTCAACACCGTGGTCCGCCAGATCGCCTTCCACCGCTTCGAGCGCCGCTTCCACGAGGCCCGGCTGGAGGGCGAGCTGGCCCCCGACCAGATCGGGGCCCTGTGGCTGGAGGTGATGGCCGAGAGCCTCGGTCCGGCCGTGACGCTGAACGCCGGCTACGAGCACTATTGGGCCTATGTCAGCCACTTCGTGCACGCGCCCTTCTATGTCTATGCCTATGCGTTCGGCGACCTTTTGGTGCGCGGCCTGATGGAGAAGCGTCGCGAGGACCCGGACCGCTTCGCGCCGCTCTACGAGGACCTGCTGTCGGCCGGCGGCGTGAAAACCTATGTCGAGGCCCTGGCCCCGTTCGGCCTGGACCCGCGCGACAAGGCCTTCTGGGCCGCCGGCTGCGCGCAGCTGGAACGGCTGGTCGACGAGTTCGAGGCGCTGGTTTGATGGTGCCTGTCGAGCGGCAGATCCTCCCCCTGAAGGGGGAGGTGTCGGCGCAGCCGACGGAGGGGGAAGTGGGCCAGCGCATTGCGGTCTTCCCCCTCCGGCCTCCGGCCGCCTCCCCCTTCGGGGGGAGGATCTGATGGCCATTGACCCCGAACGCGACCGCCTGTCGGGCCGCCTGACCCGCTTCGCCAAGGTCGGGGCCGGGCTGTCGGGGGCCGCCGTCAGTTATGGCGCCAACAGCCTGTTCGGCGGCGACAGCGCCGATGCGCGCAACGCCAAGGCCCTGAAGGCGGCGCTGGGCGGGCTGAAGGGGCCGCTGATGAAGGCGGCGCAGATGTTCGCCACCGTGCCAGACCTGCTGCCGCCCGAGTTCGCGGCCGAACTGGCCGAGCTGCAGACCAATGCCCCGGCCATGGGCTGGCCGTTCGTCCGTCGGCGGATGGCCGCAGAGCTGGGGCCCGACTGGCAGAGCCAGTTCCAGAGCTTCGAGCACGAGGCCGCCGCCGCCGCCTCTCTGGGCCAGGTCCACCGCGCCGTCGCCCCCGACGGCCGGGCCATCGCCGTGAAGCTGCAATATCCCGACATGCAGAGCGCGGTCGAAAGCGATCTGGGCCAGCTGCGCTCGCTGTTTGGCCTGTTCAAGCGCCTGGACGGCTCGATCGACCCGACCCAGATGATCGTCGAGATCGGCGACCGCCTGCGCGAGGAGCTCGACTATGAGCGCGAGGCCAGGCTGATGGCCCTGTATGGCGGCTTCTTCTCCGGCCGCGACGACATCCGCGTGCCCCAGCCCGTGCCGTCGCTGTCGACGGGGCGGCTGCTCAGCATGACCTGGATGGACGGCCAGGGCCTGCTGGCCTTCAAGGACGCGCCGCAGGAGACCCGCGACAGGATCGCCGCCCTGCTGTTCGAGGCCTGGTGGAGCCCGATGACCCAGCTGGGCATCATCCACGGCGACCCGCACCTGGGCAACTACACCTTCGGCGGACCCCAGGGCGGAGATGGCGCGGCGCACCTGAACCTGCTGGACTTCGGCTGTATACGGATCTTTCCGCCGCGCTTCGTGGCCGGGGTGGTGCGGCTCTATCGCGGCCTGCTGGCCGACGACCGGGCCGAGCAGCGCGAAGCCTATCGCAGCTGGGGCTTCGCCGATCTCACCGACGACCTGGTCGATGTGCTCAATGTCTGGGCGCGGTTCATCTATGGCCCGCTGCTGGACGACCGGGTGCGCACCGTGGCCGACGACGTGCCGCCCGGCGAGTACGGCCGTCGCGAGGCCTTCAAGGTGCGCCAAGCCCTGAAGGAAAAGGGCCCGATCACCATTCCGCGCGAGTTCGTGTTCATGGACCGCGCCGCCATCGGTCTGGGCGCGGCCTTCCTGCACCTGGGGGCGCGCCATAACTGGCGGGCGATGTTCGAGGCCTCGCTGGAGGGATTCTCCGAAGAGGCCCTGGCCAAGCGCCAGGCGGCGGTGCTGAGCGCGGCGGGGGTGGCTTAGCGCTTCCGTGCTCCCGCAAGGGGAGAAGGAACGCTCAGCCTCACCGCTTACCCAACGCCACCCTTGCTCCCTGTCAAACGCTTGTTAGACTTCCCCCATGTCCGACGATCTTACCGACGCCCAAACCGCCGCCATTCCCGACGGCTATGAACAACTCAACTGGTCGCGAGGCTTCGGTCGCCAGATCGGCCCGCTGTTCGAACGCCGCGAAGCGGTGGGCGACGCCACCCTGGGGTTCCGGGTCGAGGAGCACCACACCAACGGCCTGGGCAATTGCCACGGCGGCATGCTGATGAGCTTCGCCGACATGGCCTGGGGGCGGATCATCTCGCTGACGAAGTCCTATTCCTGGGTGACGGTGCGGCTGAACTGCGACTTCCTGTCGGGCGCCCAGCTGGGCGACTTCGTCGAGGGGCGCGGCGAGCTGCTGGCCGAGGAAGACCTGGTGTTCACCGTGCGCGGCCGCATCTGGGTCGGCGAGCGCACCCTGATGACCGGCACCGGGGTGTTCAAGGCCCTGAGCCCGCGCAAGCCGCGTCCGGGCGAACTGGCCTTCGAGGCCAAGGCGTGAGCGCCGTGGCCGACGACCGCACGCCCTCCGCCTCGCTGCTGGCCCCGTTCGCGGGCGAGCGCCCGGCCGCGCCGGCCTGGTTCAACGAGGCCGTGGCCCAGGTTCCCGAACGCTCGACCCTGTCGGTTGACGGCGTCGACATCGAGCTCCTGACCTGGGGCGAGGTCGGCAAGCCGGGCCTGGTCTTCCTGCACGGCAACGGGGCCCATGCCGACTGGTGGAGCTTCATCGCGCCGTTCTTCGCGAAAGACTGGCGAGTGGCGGCGATCTCGTGGTCGGGCATGGGCGGATCGGGCTGGCGCGAGGCCTATACCGCCCCGCTGTTCGCCGCCGAGGTGTTCGCGGCGGTCGAGGCGGCCGAAATGGAGGCCGGCGGGGTCAAGCCGATCCTGGTCGGCCACTCGTTCGGCGGCTTTCCCACCCTCTATTGCGGCGTCGAGCACGCCGACCGGCTACGGGCCATCGTCATGGTCGACAGCAGCATCCAGCCGCCGGAAAAGCGCTGGCGCGGCCCGCCCTCGCGGCCCGACGCCGCCAACCGGGTCTATGAGTCGCTCGAGGCGGCCCTGGCCCGCTTCCGCCTGGCGCCGCCGCAGGGCTGCGAGAACCTCTATATCGCCGACTTCATCGCCCGCACCTCGCTGAAAGAGGTCGAAGGCGGCTGGACCTGGAAGTTCGACCCGGCCATCTGGCAGCGGTTCTCGATGCCCGACCTGGGCGAGATGCTGCCCAAGATCGCCTGTCCCGTGGCCCTGGTCTGGGGCGCCCGCTCGGCCCTGATGCAGGCCGAGACCCTGGACTACATGATCGATCAGATGCCCGACGATGTCGTCCTGCTGCCGATCCCCGACGCCGACCACCATGTGATGATCGACCAGCCCCTGGCCTTCGTGGCGGGGTTGCGGGGGTTGCTGGCGGGGTGGCTGGACTAGGCTAGGGCTATCCCTATCCCGTCTCCCCGGCGAAGGCCGGGGCCCAGATCGAACCCAGGGCGGTCCGGGTTCGAGGTGAGGCCAGAAGGCGCGTCATCCCCAAAAACTCAGGCTGAATCTGGGCCCCGACTTTCGTCGGGGAAGTGGACTCTGGAGGGGCGTTCAGCCCATCAGCCCATCATCCCGCCCTAAACCCGCCGGTACAGCCGGTTGCGGCCCGAGCCGGCGGTGCGGACGGCGATGTCCTCGACCAGGCCGGCGGCCAGCAGGGGCGGCTCGATGCGGGTGGCGGCCTGGTCGGCGTTGTCGCCCTCGACCTCGATCAGCACCGACTTGACCGCCTTGAGCGTCTCGGGACCGCCGCGCAGGATCATGCCCTCGACCCCGTCGACATCGATCTTCAGGTGGTCGGGCGGGGCCAGGCCGAAGGCGGCGGCGAAGTCGTCCATGCGATAGCCGGGCACGCCCTGCTGGAACACTGAATGGGTCTCGCCGAACTGGTTGGGCTGGCCG
>NZ_PEGG01000091.1 GCF_002737765.1 Caulobacter sp. B11
CCCTCCCACGGGCGGCGGTCCTCAAGGCAGACCGCCGCCACGGGGCTAGCAAGCCGGAAGGTGCTGGCAGGCTAACGCAAACTGATCTCCGCTTTGGCCCCCTAGGGTGAGGCCAACCGGGGAGGGACCAGGTGGTGTCAGTCCAACGCTAACCCGTCTCAGCGAACGTGCCGCAAACCCAAACCCGACCGGCCTTTAGGCCATGACTGCGCGCCACTCGGCCAAGGCGGCCGAGCGTCTTTGCTTGAAAATGTCGCGGCTGACGAGATGGCGCTCCTGATTGAAGTGCTTAGCCAATCATTTGCTGCGCCGCGTGTCCGGCCATGGCCTTGTTGATTGCCTGTAAAAGCTCGACGATATTGATGGGCTTGGTCACGACATCATCAACGCCGGCAGCCAGATACTCTGAGACCTGATGCGACATCGCGTTAGCCGTTAGCGCGACAATCGGCGTCTGCAAACGCCCGGATGCCGCCTCCTCGGTCCGGATGATCCGGGTCGCCGCAGTCCCGCAAAGTTCGGGCATTTGAATATCCATCAGGATGACGTCGAAATCCTGCGCCGACCAAGCCTCGACGGCCTGACGGCCATTATTGACGATGACCGGGTCGATTCCCACTTGGTGAAGCAACGTCTTGAGCACAAGTTGATTGGTAGGATTGTCTTCCGCGACGAGCAATCGAATGGCCTGATCCGGCGCCAACATCGGCGGCGAGGGTAATTGGTCTGGGACAGAATTGGCGGCCTCATGGTTGCCGATACGTCGCAAGGGCAGGCTGACGGTAAAGGTCGATCCCGCGCCGATCTCACTGTGGACTTCGATCCCACCGCCCATCGCCTCCGCGAGATGGCGGCTGATCACCAAGCCCAAACCCGTGCCGCCAAAACGGCGGGTCGTCGAGGAGTCTGCCTGCTGGAAGGGTGAGAACAGACGCTTGACGTTCTCTGACGTCATGCCGATGCCGGTGTCGACGACCTGAAGCCTCATAATTCCTGACTGGTAGGTCGCCGTGACCCTAACCTCGCCACTCTCGGTGAACTTCACGGCGTTGGAGATAAGATTGTAGAGAATCTGCCGCAGTCGCGTCGGGTCGCCAGCATATAAGCCAATCGCGGCACTCGTATCGAGGGCGAAGGACAGGCCCTTCTTGTTGGCTATGGCCGTAAACGTCGCCTGGGCGCCCTGCAAAATCTCACCCAAGCTGAATTCGATCTCCTCGAGATCGAGCCGGCCGGCTTCGATCTTTGACAGATCGAGAACATCATTGAGGATTGCGAGTAACGCTTCTCCCGAATGGCGGATCACGTCGAGGCGGTTGGCCTGGATATCGGAGAGGTCATCGCGCGCCATAGCCTGGGCCATGCCCAGCACCCCGTTCAGCGGCGTGCGAATTTCGTGGCTCATTGTGGCCAGGAAGGCGCTCTTAGCGGCGTTGGCCGCCTCTGCAGACGCCATGGCCGACGCCATGGCGTCTGCAGCACGTCTTTGAGCTGTGACGTCCTGGATCGCTCCGATGAGGCGCAGCGGCTGGCCTTGGGGATCCTGGACCAGCTCGGCGGTGAAGTCGCCCCAGATCTCCGCGCCATCCAAGCGGTTGATCGGGCATTCCAACCGAAACGGTTCCCCCGTTTTTCGGTAGGCGCGCCACCGAGCCTTGGCCCGCTCGTGATAGTCCGGACGAACGCCCCACCAAATATCGGCCGCGAGATCATCATAGGTCACAGGGCGGTCAAAAAAGGCCTCCTCAATCCCGGCCTTGAACAAGGTTCCAGCCCTGTAGTCCACTTCGTACACGTATAGGGCCGCGCTCTGCAGTGCGATCCGCAACCGTTCCTCCGACCTCACGACCCTGTCGACCGAGCGTCGGCGTACCGTCACGTCTCGAAGGATCGTGGTGAACACTAGGCCTTCGGCCGTGGAAACCTTTGAAAGGGACGCCTCAATGAGGAATTCCTCCCCACTCTTGCGCAAACCGAAGATCTGACCGCGCTCGCTCATCGATTTGCTGGTCACCGCACCGGCGGCGAACCCGGCGACATGACCCGCATGCAAACCGCGAAAGCGCCCCGGGATCAGGCGCTCGACTGACTGGCCGACGATCTCTTCACTGCTGTAGCCAAAGATGGCCTCGGCCCCGGCGCTGAACATCAAAATTCTTGCGGCGACATCGGTGACGATGACCGCTTCTGACGTTATCGCGAATACGCCCTTGAGCACCTCGGCGTGCAACAGGTTCCCGGCGTCGACTACCATCCTGGCGTCACCCCGATGACGAGGCCGCGCTCGCGATCACCACCGACCGACCTCGGCGCCATGCGATGCTTCCGGCCCCTGCATGCTGTCATGATGGGCTTTTCGTTTTCCCAACGGGCGGGGCCGGTCATCGATCAAAAGGCCTCTTGGGTGTAGTGTCAGGGCGTTGACTGGCCGCTCAAGCGCGGCCGTGGCGAGCTAGTCGAGTGGCGGGGAGAGGCGCGGACACGACTGAGGGGGCGTTGGCGGTCACCTTGAAGCCAATGATCAGTTCAGCCAGATCGGCCGTGTCGCTCTTCAGCGAATGGGTGGCTGCGGTGGACTGCTCGACCATCGCGGCGTTCTGCTGCACGACCTGATCCATCTGGTTGATCGCCTGATTGACCTCGGCCAAACCCGTCGCCTGCTCATGGGCCGAAGCCGAAATTTCCGAGACGAGACTATCAATCTCGCCGACCTTGTTCATGATCGACCGCAGGGATTGTCCTGTTTCGCCGACCAGACCGACGCCTTCCTTGACCTGATCGGACGAGGCGGAGATCAGGGCTTTTATCTCTTTCGCGGCGGTCGCCGACCGCTGAGCCAACGCCCGGACCTCTTGAGCGACGACCGCAAAGCCACGCCCCGCGTCGCCGGCGCGCGCCGCCTCGACCCCCGCGTTAAGGGCCAGCAGGTTGGTCTGGAAGGCGATCTCATCGATGACGCCAATGATCTGGGTGATTTCTTGCGATGAGGTTTCGATCGCGCCCATGGCCGTCACGGCCCGCGACACCACCTGGCCGGAGCGCACCGCCTCGTCCTTGGTGATGGCGATCGCGTCGCTGGCCTTTCGCGCGCCCGACGCCGTCGTCTTGACCGTGGCGGTGATCTCGTCCAGCGCCGCGGCGGTTTCTTCCAGGCTGGCGGCTTGCTGTTCCGTCCGCCGAGAGAGGTCATCGGAGGCCCGGGCGATTTCGTCGGTGCCGGCGGCTATGCCGGCGACATTGCTGGCCACCACCGTTATGGTTTGCTGCAATTGGCTGATCGCCAAGTTGAAATCGTCACGCAGCTTTCGGTATTCCTCCGGCATGTCGCTCGACATCCGGAAGGTGAGATCGCCAGCGGCCAAGGCCGCCATGCCTTCGCCAACCCGCTCGACGACATTGGCGCGCTCCGCCGCCAGCACCGTGGCTTCGGCGCTTTTGCGGGCGGCCTCGGCGGCTTCGAGATAGACGGAAATGGCGTAATCCATGTCCAGAAGCGTCGCCTTGGCCAGCGCGCCGAGTTCTCCGGCGACTTGAGTCACGTCAGCCCCTTTGGCCGCCCCGAATCGAGCCTTTGGCCACCGGGCCTCCAGCACCTTGCCGATCAACGCTTCCAGCAGAATGGCGTAGCCGCCAATGTACCACCGGGGCTCTAGCCCGATCCGCGCATGGACCTCGCCGACCTTGGTGACCGCGGCCACATAGGTCTGATCGAACTGACCGCTTGAGATGGTTTCCCAGTGGGCGAGCTGCCGGTTCTTGGCGCTGTCGACCCGCTCCGGATTAGCGAAAAAAGCCCGGGTCTGCGGAAATGTTTGAACCTGAACGTAGAACAGGTCCATCGCGTCCGGCAATGCACCCATGATGATGGGTTTGATGGCGCGGATGTTCCGCTGCGCGTCCGAATTCAGCTGCATGAAGCTGAGTCGTTCACCGATTGAGTCAGAAGCGGGCATCGCGAATCTCCAAGGATAACACCCTGCGGGTGGGGCGGGCGGCTTCCTATTTACACGCGCCGGCGCACCCTTCAGGTCCTCAAAAGACGACTTGAATCATCCGACCTGAACAATACAATCCAATTTTGATTAATGGGGTGTAAATTATAATAATACACCATCTTTAGCCATGCGGATAGTCAAGTGGCTATTGCGTTTCCTGCGCCAAATGCAAATTTTGTCTTAGATTTACAAGCGGGTGGGTGGAGTCTAAATTGTGGCAACCCCGCTCTCTCATAAATTGTGATTTAGAACCGTGTTGCGAGATATACGCGTCAAAATTGTAAGCGAGCAGCCCTTATGCAGGGGAGCCTTTGCTGCACTGATACAGGCGGAGTTCCAGATCCAAAGCGTGGATGCGGTCGAAACGTTCGCGCAATTGGACGACCCCGCAGACGGCGCTCCAGCCGACCTTTTGTTGCTGGACCTGCCGGCATCGGTTGATCCCGAGGCGTGGTTTGCCTCAACGGTGCAGATCGACGCCGGAGCCAAGGTTCTCATAGCGCCCGAGCGCAACTTAGCCTTGGCTCGACTAGCCCATGCGCATGGCTTTCGCGCCCTGATCCCAAAGACGACGGAGGCCCCATTGATTGTCGCCGTCTTGATGGTGGTTCTGGCGGGTGGTGAATATTTCCCGTGTTTCGAAGACGCTAACGCGACACCGACGCCTTTGCCCCGCAAACTCGCCAATAGCCTGACCGATCGTCAGGTTGCGGTGCTTTGTGAGCTCAGCCTGGGCAGAACGAACAAGGAAATCGCGGTGACCTTGGGTATTTCAGTTGCGACCGTAAAGCTCGACATCCAAGCGATACTCAACGCGACCGGCGCGCGCAACCGCACAGAGGCGACTAGTCATCTGAGATAGTTGGGCCCGAGTGATGCGCCGTAGGAAATATTTTGGTGGTGTCAGTCCAACGCTAACCCGTTTCAGCGAACGTGCCGCAAACCCAAACCCGACTGGCCTTTAGGCCGTGACGGCGCGCCACTCGGCCAAGGCGGCTGAGCGTCTTTGCTTGAAAATGTCGCGGATGACGAGGTGGCGCTCCTGATTCAAGGGGTTATGGATAGTGGCCTGTACAGATCTGCGCTTCTTTGAAGTGTTCCCATCCTCCGGAATTTCAGCATCGCCCGTTCTCGTCGCCTGAACGGCTGGTGCGAGGTCTCGGCCCTGTTGGTCTTCCAGCGACCGGTCTCCTGAATTCCTGGCGCGCCCAGCGCCTTCAGCGCGGCTCCGTATGATCGCAGGCCCTCAGTGACGATCGTCTCAGGCCGGCCGTGTCGCTTGATAATGCTCTTGATGAATATGAGCGCGGCGGTCTTGTCGCGGCGTTTGCTGACAAAGGGTTCCAGGACTTCGCCGTCGTGGTCCACCGCGCGCCAGGGTCGTACTTCTGGCCATTTATCTTCACGTAGACCTCGTCGAGGTGCCACCGCCGTTAAGTGAACTGGCGCATGTGATGCACCCTCTTGCGACGGATCTCGGCAGGCGAAACATCGGGCTTAAACCGGTTCGACCACAGCCGAACCGTCTCATGACAAATGCCGATGCCGCGCTCGAACACCAGGTCCTCCACCCTCCGCAGCGACAGCGGGTAGCGCACGTACATTATGACCACGAGGCGGATCACCTCCGGCGAGCTGTCGAAATATCGGAATGGGCTTTTCATCGCCCGGCGCTAGCGGCTCAAAACGGGGTCCGCAAATTTGGGCTGACAAAGCCGTCAGCGGGGCTGCGAGGCGCAAGGCCGAGCGGCTCTATGCCGGGCTTACCCAAATCGTCTTGATGTCAAACGATCGCTGGTAGATGCAGGTGAACGCGCAGCCCGCCTAGCGGCGATGCGCCCAGCCAGATCTTCCCGCCGTACAGGACAATAAGGTCCTTGACGATCGCCAGGCCCATTCCATGGCCTGGCATCTGCTCATCCAGACGCTCGCCCAGGCCAAAGACAACCTCATAGGCTTCAGGAGCTAGGCCTGGTCCGTCGTCGTCCACCGTGATCAAAATATTCCCACCGTCAGGACTCTGCGCGATGATTTCAACGCGGCTTCGGGCCCACTTTCCACCATTGTCGAGCAGGTTCGCCAGAATTTCAGCTAGGTCCTGCGCGTCAAGCGCCGCCGTAAGGTCAGGCGCAACCGAGGCTTTAAACTCGACGCCGCGACGGCTGTGTAGCCTCGCCATCGCCTGGAGCACAGGCTCAAGCGCATCGTCAACTCGCGTCGCCACGCCAGGCGCGCTGCGTAGCGCCGCAGCGCGCGCGCGAGCCAGTTGATAGTCGATCTGCCGGTGCATCCGCTCGCATTGTTGTTCGATAACTTCAGCAACCGAAGTGTTGCCGCTCGAACGAAGTCTTGCGGCTTCATCTACGAGGATCGCCATGGGCGTTTTCAACGCATGGCCGAGATTTCCCGCCTGGGTCCGCGCCCGGCGCAACATATCAAGATTTGCCTCAAGCAGATTGTTGAGATCTGCGGCAAGGGGCGCGACCTCACTAGGCAGATCATCTGGAAGCCGTTGGGCTCGACCGGTTCGGACGGCTGCGAGCGCATCTCGCACACGACCCAGCGGCCTTAGGCCGAACCAGATCTGCAGCAGGGCGGCGCTGCTGAGGCCAAGAGCGATGAACAGGAGAGAGGCAGCCAGCGTCCAGTTGAACCGTGCGAGGACCTGATCCAGCAGGCGCTGTTCAACCCCGATGCCGATCCTTAGGGGCGCGCTTGCGCCAACGGGGCGAACACTCGTCTCAACGAGCCTGATATGCCCATTGGGTCCCTCTACGAACCGATGTTGCTCGACCCCGAGGGGCGCGAACGGCGCACCAAGAGGCAGTCGCCGCCCTTCCAAGGATGCAGAACTCACCCAGCGCCCATCAGGGGCCTGAAGCTGCCAGTAGAATCCAGACCCTACGGGCAGGAAACGAGGGTCGCTCAGCCTTCTATGCAGATATGGCTTTCCGGTCTCGTCGATGGCGGCCAGAACTGCGAGCTCCGAAGCATGGCCCTGAAGCTCTTCGTCGAATTGCTCGGTGACATGGGCCCGAAAGAGTTCTGCGAGCGCCCATCCGCTGACGGCAAGACCCGCAGTGATCCAGATTATGGCTCCAACGATCAAGCGGGCGCGGAAACTGGTCCAGATCGCCCCTTTCATGTCATTCGATATCCTAAGCCGCGCACTGTGCGGATGACGTCTTTGCCGAGCTTCTTTCGCAATCGACCGACATAGACCTCAATCGTGTTGGATTCTCGGGTCTCATCCA
>NZ_PEGG01000092.1 GCF_002737765.1 Caulobacter sp. B11
GGTGGCGATCACCACCAATGGCTGGAATCTCAAACGCAACATTCACGCCTGGCGCGGCGCCGGCCTGACCAATCTCAATGTCAGCATCGACGCCCTGGATCCGGCCGCCTTCCACCGCATTACCGGCCACGACCAGCTCGGAGAGATCATCGCCGGCCTCGACCTTGCCTGGCGCTGGACGTCCCGGGTGAAGGTAAATGCCGTCCTACTGCGCGATACGGTCGAGACCGGCTTCGACGCCTTCGCCGACTTTGTCCGTGACCGCCGATCTCGTTTCGCTTCATCGAGCTGATGAGGACCGGCGACAACACCGCCTATTTCGACGATCAGCACGTCTCCGGCGTTGACCTGCAAGGGCTGGTTGGCGGTCAGGGGCTTGGTCGCCCATTGCCAAGGCCTCCGATGATGGCCCCGCGACCGACTTACGCTCATCCCGACTATCGGGGCAGAATCGGTTTGATAGCGCCTTACGCGCCAGGGTTCTGCGATAGCTGCAACCGCCTGCGCGTCACCGCTAAGGGCGCGCTGCGCCTGTGTTTGTTCGGCGAGTTGGGGGTCAATCTGCGCGATCTTCTGACGCCCGATCAGGACGAGGCGCTACGGGCCCGTATCGAGGCGGCCCTGATCGGCAAGCCATCGGGCCACCGGTTGCACGAAAGCAATAGCGGCGACACCCGCCAGCTGGCCCAGTTTGGCGGCTGAGGGCAAGGACAAGCCAAAGCGCCAAAGCGCCAAAGCGCCAAAGCGCCAAAGCGCCAAAGCGCCAAAGCGCCAAAGCGCCAAAGCGCCAAAGGCAATCGGTTATCGTGATGCTGAGCAAGTGAGAAGGATCAGAACGAAATAGTCTGTTCGCTCTTGCCCCCCTTTCGGGGGATGAGTCTATGAGGGCGAGCGGGTCTGCGCCGTTGGCCAGCGCTCACGTTGGGCCTTGCCGATCGGCGCAGTGGTCGGGAGAGTATGGTTGTCGATCAATGGATCTGGTTTGGCCAGGCGCTCCAGAACGGCCGGGCGAGCTATCGTCACCTGTGGGCCGTTGATGACCACGCCATAGTCGGCAATGGCGGCAAAGGCTCGCGAAAGGTTCTCCGGGGTCATGCCGAGCACGGAGGCCAACAAGCGCTTTTCGTGCGGCAGGGTAAAGGTCTCGCCACCGCCCTGGCGAACCTTCTGCGTGATTAGGTAATTGGCCAGACGCTCAAGGCCGCCGCGCAGCTTCTGATTCTTGATGGCTCGCACGAGGCCTCGATAACAGCCCGAAAGTTCCTGCGCGACGGCGCAGGCCAGCGCGGTGTCTTCCTTCATCGCGCGGCGCAGGGCCTCGCCCGACAGCATCAGGATGTCAGACCGCTCGATGGTCTGCGCGCTCATCAAGGCGTCAGCCTCAAGCACAACGGCGGCCAGGATGAAGGTCGAGACCGGCCGCAGCACTGCCAGGGTGGTTTCCTTGTCGTTCCAGGTCGCGCCGAGCTCAACGCCGCCGTCCAGCAGGACATAGAGGAAGTCGACCGCATCACCCTCGGTGAGGAGGGTCGTTCCCGCAGGGAATTTCTGCAGGAAGGCGCCGCTGGTTACGGTCTTGAACAGCTCGTCCGACATGACGCTGAACAAGGGCAGGCTTCTGACGCGGTCGAGATCGGCGCTTCTCATCATACCCTCATAGTGCCGCAGGATCAGCCAAGCAGCCTTGAGACAGATCAAGCCAATGAGATAGCTTGTTGATTGATGTTTATCAAGAGGCCAATTGTCGCGCTATAAAGCCCGTATTGATCAAATATAAGCTCCACCAAATAGCACCCAAAGACTTGTATGTGATCGATGGTTATTTAGCATTGCTTGATCCTTATCAAAGGCTCCGAGGCCACACCCCGCAATAGATTGCGCGCGGCAGACGATACCATGCGCAGGCGGGGGACAGACATGCAGACGGCGACGCCATCGCAACCGGGGGCCGGATCGGCTCTGACGATGAGCACCATCGCGTTCACCGCGTGTTTCGCGGTTTGGACGGTGTTCTCGATCATCGGCGTCAAGATCAAGCAGGACCTGGGGCTTAGCGAAGCGCAGTTTGGCCTGCTGGTCGGCACCCCGATCCTGACCGGATCGCTGGTCCGGGTCTTCCTGGGCGTCTGGACCGAGCAATATGGCGGCCGCCTGGTCAATCTGCTGGTCATGCTGTCAGCGGCGGCGGCGACCTTCCTGCTGTCCTACGCCCAGACCTATCCGCAATTCCTGCTGGCGGCTCTGGGGGTCGGCCTGGCCGGCGGCTCGTTCGCGGTCGGCGTGGCCTATGTCTCCAAGTTCTTCCCCAAGGAGCGCCAGGGCGCGGCGCTGGGCATATTCGGGGCGGGCAATGTCGGCGCCGCCGTCACCAAGTTCGCCGCCCCCTTCGTAATGCTGGCCCTGGGCTGGCAGAGCGTGGCCCAGATCTGGGCCGGGGTTCTGGCGCTGCTGGCGGTAGCCTTCTTCCTGACCACCAAGGACGAGCCCGATCTGCTGACCCGTCGCCGCACGGGCGTCAAACCCCAGGCCACCGCCGCCCAACTGGCTCCGCTGCGCAAGCTGCAGGTCTGGCGCTTTGCCCTCTACTACTTCTTCGTGTTCGGCGGCTTCGTGGCCCTGGCGCTGTGGCTGCCGCACTATCTGGTCGCGGTCTATCACCTCGACATCGTCGCCGCCGGCATGCTGGCGGCCGCCTATTCCATTCCGGGCTCGCTGTTTCGCGTCTTTGGCGGCTGGCTGGCGGACAAGATCGGCGCTCGCAAAGTCATGTATCTGACCTTCGGGATCAGCGTTATTTGCGCCTTCCTGCTGTCCTATCCCGCCACCAGCTACGTGGTTGACGGGGTGCGTGGGCCGATCGCCTTCCGCCTGGCCACGGGCCTTGTCCCATTCGTGATCCTGCTGTTCGCCCTAGGCTTCGCCATGAGCCTGGGCAAGGCGGCCGTCTACAAGCACATCCCGGTCTACTACCCCGATCACGTCGGCTCGGTCGGCGGTCTGGTCGGCATGGTCGGCGGCCTGGGTGGCTTCATCATGCCGATCGCCTTCGGGGCCCTCAATGACCTCACCGGCGTCTGGACCAGTTGCTTCATGCTGCTGTTCGTCCTGGTCGCCGGGGCCCTAACCTGGATGCATCTGGCCATCGGCCGGATGGAGCGCGCCAACGCGCCGCAGCTGGCCAACCTGCCGGAGCTTCCGGAAATGGCCGGCATGTCCAAAACCGTCTCCTTCGCCGCACCCGCCGGGCGCGTCGCCAACCCTCCCGCTCACTCGTGAGTAAGGCGCAATCCATGTCGACTTCCAAACCTAGCCCGGTGATTACCGACTGGCGTCCCGAGGACGCAGACTTCTGGCGCGAGAGCGGCAAACGGGTCGCCACCCGCAACCTGTGGATCTCGGTGCCCAACCTGCTGCTGGCCTTCTCGGTGTGGATGGTCTGGTCGATGGTCATCGCCAAGCTCAAGCTGGTGGGCTTCAAGTTCACCACCGAGCAGCTCTTCTGGCTGGCCGCCCTGCCTGCCCTGTCGGGCGCAACCTTGCGGGTATTCTACAGCTTCATGGTGCCGATCTTTGGCGGTCGGCGCTGGACGGCTCTGGCCACCCTGTCGTTGCTGATCCCGGCCATCGGCATCGGCATCGTGGTGCAGCATCCGGAGACCCCCTACAGCGTCTTCGTCCTCCTGGCCCTGGCCTGCGGCCTTGGGGGCGGCAATTTCGCCTCCTCGATGGCCAATATCTCGTTCTTCTTCCCCAAGAGCGAAAAGGGCGCGGCTCTGGGCCTTAACGCCGGCTTCGGCAATCTGGGCGTCAGCGTCATGCAGTTCCTGGTGCCGGTGGTGATCGGACTGGCCCTGTTCGGCCCGCTGGTCGGCGCGCCCCAGACCATCGTCGAGCATGGCGTGGCCAAACAGATCTGGCTCCAGAACGCCGCCTATGTCTGGGTTCCGTTCATCCTCGCCGCCGCCGTGGCGGCCTGGTTTGGGATGAACGACCTTGCATCGGCCAAGGCCTCCTTCTCGGCCCAGGCCGTGATCTTCACCCGCAAGCACAACTGGATCATGTGCTGGCTCTATCTGGGCACCTTCGGCTCGTTCCTCGGCTTCTCGGCCGCCTTCCCCCTGCTGACCAAGACCCTTTTCCCCGACATTAATGTCCTGCAGCTGGCCTTCCTGGGCCCCCTGATCGGCGCGGCCTCGCGCGCCCTGACCGGCGGGATCTCCGACCGCTTCGGCGGCGAGCGCGTCACCCACTGGGCCTTCCTGGCCCTGGCCGTTGGCGTGCTGGGCGTGCTGGCCGGGGTCGGGGCCTACGGCGCGGCGCCCTCCTTCCCGATCTTCTTCGCCAGCTTCCTGTGGCTGTTCTTCTGGACCGGCGTCGGCAACGCCTCGACCTTCCAGATGATCCCGGCCATCGTGCGCGCCGACATGCCCCGGCTGATGCCCCAGGCGCCCATGGAGGCCCGGCAGCGGGCCGCTGAAATGGAGTCGGCGGCGATTGTTGGCTTCACGTCGGCCATCGGCGCCTTCGGCGGCTTCTTCATCCCCAAGGCCTTTGGCGACTCTCTGAAGGCCAGCGGCGACCCGCAGTTCGCCCTCTATCTGTTCCTCGGCTTCTACATCAGCTGCGTAGTCGTCAATTGGGCCTTCTACGGCCGCAAGGCCTCGATGCTGCACACGCCCGCCCTCATCAAGGTTACCCCCCAATGAGCCACACCCTGGATCGTCTGGCGTTCTTCACGCGCAAGACCGAAACCTTCTCCGCTGGCCACGGCGTCATGAATGATGACGACCGCACCTGGGAGCAGGCCTACCGAAACCGCTGGCAACACGACAAGGTCGTGCGCTCCACCCACGGGGTGAACTGCACCGGCTCCTGCTCGTGGAAGATCTATGTCAAGGGCGGCATCGTCACCTGGGAAACCCAGCAGACGGACTATCCGCGCACTCGGCCGGAACTACCAAACCACGAGCCGCGCGGCTGCGCCCGCGGCGCCAGCTACAGCTGGTACCTCTATTCGGCCAACCGGGTGAAATACCCGCTCATCCGCTCGCGCCTGCTGAAGCTGTGGCGGGCGGCGCGGGTTACCCGCAGCCCGGTGGCCGCCTGGGCCTCGATCCAGAACGACCCGGCCCAGCGCGCCGACTATGTGACGCGGCGCGGCGGCGGCGGCTTTGTCCGCGCCACCTGGGACGAGGTCACCGAGATCATCGCCGCCGCCAATGCCCACACCATCAAGGCCCACGGCCCCGACCGGGTGTTCGGCTTCTCGCCGATCCCGGCCATGTCGATGGTCTCCTATGCAGCCGGAGCCCGCTATCTGCAGCTGATCGGCGGGGTCTGCGGCTCGTTCTACGACTGGTATTGCGACCTGCCGCCGGCCTCGCCCCAGACCTGGGGTGAACAGACCGATGTCGCCGAAAGCGCCGACTGGTTCAATTCCAGCTTCATGATCCTGTGGGGCTCCAACGTCCCACAGACCCGCACGCCCGACGCCCACTTCTACACCGAGGCGCGCTATCGCGGCGCCAAGTCGGTGGTGATCTGCCCCGACTATTCGGAAGCCTCCAAGTTCTCTGACCTGTGGCTGGCGGTGAAGCAGGGCACCGACGCGGCCCTGGGCATGGCCTTTGGCCACGTGATCCTCAAGGAGTTCCACGTCGACCGCCAGGTCCCCTATTTCCGTGACTATCTGCGTAAATATTCCGACCTGCCGATGCTGGTGCGCCTGGTTCCGCAGGACGGCGCCTATGTGCCCGAGCGGCTGCTGCGCGCGGCCGAGTTCGACCAGGCCCTGGGCGAGACCAACAACCCCGACTGGAAGACCGTCGCGCTGGACGACACCACTGGCCAGGTGGTGGTCCCCAACGGCTCGATCGGCTTCCGCTGGGGCGAGGACGGCAAGTGGAACCTGGAGGAAAAGGACGGCGGCGGTCGCGAGACCACCCTGCGTCTGGGCCTCAAGGGCGTGCAGGACGACATCGTCGGCGTGCGCTTCCCCTATTTCGGCGGCGCGGCCACCAACGGCTTCGCCATGACCGACCACCCCGATGTCCTGGTGCGCAACGTGCCGGTCAAGCGGATGATGCTGCCCGAGGGCGAGACCCTGGTGGCCTGCGTCTACGACCTGTTCCTGGCCAATTATGGCGTCGACCAGGGTTTTGGCGGCGACCACATGCCGGCCGACTATGACGACGTCCAGCCCTATTCGCCGGCCTGGGCCGAAGCCATCACCTCGGTGCCGCGCGACCAGATCCTGGCCGTGGCACGCGGCTTTGCCGGCAACGCCGAGAAGACCGACGGCAAGTCGATGATCATCATCGGCGCGGCGATGAACCACTGGTACCACATGGACATGAACTACCGCGCCGCCATCAACATGCTGGTGATGTGCGGTTGCGTCGGTCAGTCCGGCGGCGGCTGGTCGCACTATGTCGGCCAGGAAAAGCTGCGCCCGCAGACCGGCTGGGCGCCGCTGGCCTTCGCCACCGATTGGGCCAAGCCGCCCCGTCAGCAGAACTCCACCTCGTTCTTCTACGCCCACAGCGACCAGTGGCGCTACGAGACCGTGGCCATGGACGAGATCCTCTCTCCCACCGCGCCGGACGGCGTGTGGAACGGCTCGATGATCGACTTCAACGCCAAGGCCGAGCGCATGGGCTGGTTGCCCTCGGCCCCGGCCCTGAAGACCAATCCGCTGGAGGTGGCCAAGGCCGCCGCCGCCAAGGGTCAGGACGCCAAGGCCTATACGCTCGACCAGCTCAAGAGCGGCGACCTGCAGATGTCGTGCATGGATCCAGACGATCCGGCCAACTGGCCGCGCAACATGTTCGTCTGGCGCTCCAACCTACTCGGATCCTCGGGCAAGGGTCACGAATACTTCCTCAAGCACCTGCTGGGCGCCTCGCACGGGGTTCAGGGCAAGGACTTGGGCGAGACCGGCGGGGTCAAGCCCACCGAGGTCGCTTGGCATGACCAGGCGCCGGAAGGAAAGCTCGACCTCCTGGTCACGCTGGACTTCCGGATGTCGACCACCGGCGGTCTATTCCGACATCGTCCTGCCCACGGCCACTTGGTACGAAAAGAACGATCTCAACACCTCCGACATGCACCCGTTCATCCACCCGCTAAGCGCGGCCGTGGACCCTGGCTGGGAGTCCAAGTCGGACTGGGAGATCTTCAAGGCCATCGCCAAGACCTTCTCCCGGGTTGCCCCCGAGGTGCTGGCGTCGAGCAGGACGTGGTCCTCACCCCTATCCAGCACACAGCGCCGCCGAATTGGCCCAACCGTTCGACGTTCGCGACTGGTCCAAGGGCGAGTGCGAGGCGATCCCCGGCAAGACCATGCCGCAGATCACCATCGTCGAGCGACTATCCCAACACCTACAAACGCTTCACCGCGCTTGGTCCGCTGCTGGCCAAGAGCGGCAACGGCGGCAAGGGCATCGGCTGGAAGACCGACCATGAGGTCGATCTGCTCAAGGCCTTGAACGGCGAGGTGCTCGAGGCAGGCCAGACCCAGGGCCTGGCGCGCATCGAGACCGATATCGACGCCTGCGAGACCATCCTGATGCTGGCCCCGGAGACCAACGGCGAGGTGGCGGTCAAGGCCTGGGAGGCGCTTGAGAAGCAGACCGGCCGCGATCACGTCCACCTGGCCATGCCCAAGGAAGACGAAAAGATCCGCTTCCGCGACCTGCTGGCCCAGCCACGCAAGATCATCTCCTCGCCGACCTGGTCGGGCATCGAGAGCGAGAAGGTCTGCTACACGGCCGGCTACACCAACGTCCACGAACTGATCCCGTGGAGGACCCTGACCGGCCGTCAGCAGCTCTATCAGGATCACCTGTGGATGCGGGCGTTCGGCGAGGCGCTCTGCGTCTATCGTCCGCCCATCGATCTGAAGACCACCCACGTCATGGGCGCCAAGCCCAATGGCGAAAAAGAGATCGTCCTCAACTTCATCACTCCGCACCAGAAGTGGGGCATCCACTCCACCTACAGCGACAATCTGATGATGTTGACGCTCAACCGCGGGGTCCCGTGGTCTGGGTGTCGGAGGTCGACGCCAAGAAGGCGGGCCTGGTCGACAACGACTGGATCGAGGTCTTCAACGCCAACGGCGCCCTGACCGCTCGGGTCGTGGTTTCCCAGCGTATCCGTGAAGGCACGACCTTCATGTATCACGCCCAGGAAAAGATCGTGAACACCCCGGGGTCGCAGATCACCGGCCTGCGCGGCGGCATCCACAACTCCTGCACCCGCACAGTACTCAAGCCGACTCACATGATCGGCGGCTACGCCCAGCTGGCCTACGGTTTCAACTATTACGGCACCGTTGGCTCCAACCGCGATGAGTTCGTGGTCGTCCGCAAGATGACCAAGATCGACTGGCTCGAAGAAACGCTCGTTCAGAAGGATTTCGCCCAATGAAGGTGCGCGCTCAAATCGGCATGGTGCTGAATCTCGACAAGTGTATCGGGTGCCACACCTGCTCGGTCACCTGCAAGAACGTGTGGACCAACCGCGAAGGCGTTGAATATGCCTGGTTCAACAACGTCGAGACCAAGCCCGGCATCGGCTTTCCCAAGGATTGGGAAAACCAGAAGAAGTGGAACGGCGGCTGGGTCCGCAAGGCCAACGGCAAGATCGAACCCAAGATGGGCGCCAAATGGCGCATCCTGGCCAAGATCTTCGCCAATCCCGACCTGCCCGAGATCGACGACTACTACGAGCCGTTCGACTTCGACTACGCCCACCTGCAGAACGCTCCGGAGATGAAGAACTTCCCCACCGCGCGGCCGCGCTCGAAGATCACCGGCCAGCGGATGGAGAAGATCGAATGGGGTCCCAACTGGGAGGAGATCCTGGGCGGCGAGTTCTCCAAGCGCTCGGCCGACGCCAATTTCGAGGGCGTCGAGAAGGAGATCTACGGCCAGTTCGAAAACACCTTCATGATGTATCTGCCCAGGCTCTGCGAGCACTGCCTCAACCCTACCTGCGTGGCCGCCTGCCCGTCGGGCGCGATCTACAAGCGCGAGGAGGATGGCATCGTCCTGATTGACCAGGACAAGTGCCGCGGCTGGCGGATGTGTGTCTCGGCCTGCCCGTACAAGAAGATCTACTACAACTGGGAATCGGGGAAGTCGGAGAAGTGCACCTTCTGCTTCCCGCGCATCGAGGCGGGCCAGCCGACAGTGTGTTCCGAGACCTGCGTGGGCCGCATCCGCTATCTGGGCGTGCTGCTCTATGACGCCGACCGCATTGAGGCGGCCGCCTCCACGCCCGACGAGAAGGACCTTTACCAGGCCCAGCTCGACATCTTCCTGGATCCCAGCGATCCGGCGGTGATCGCCCAGGCGCGCGCCGACGGCGTTCCCGAAGCCTGGCTGGACGCGGCGCGCAAGAGCCCGGTCTATAAGATGGCCATCGACTGGAAGGTCGCCTTCCCGCTGCACCCCGAATACCGGACCCTGCCGATGGTCTGGTACGTTCCGCCGCTGTCGCCAATCCAGTCGGCCGCTTCGGCCGGGGCGTTGGAGATGGACGGCGACATGCCCGACGTCGCCTCGCTGCGGATCCCGGTGCGCTATCTGGCCAACCTGCTGACCGCTGGCAACGAGCCGCCGGTCGTCCAGGCGCTGGA
Source organism: Caulobacter sp. B11 (assembly GCF_002737765.1). Taxonomy (GTDB): domain Bacteria; phylum Pseudomonadota; class Alphaproteobacteria; order Caulobacterales; family Caulobacteraceae; genus Caulobacter. The sequence goes on from NZ_PEGG01000092.1 coordinate 9,644, forward strand.
ACGGATGCTGGCCATGCGCGGCTTCATGCGCGCCAAGACGGTTGACGGCCGCATCGACCATGGCATCGCCGGCAAGGTCGGGCTGACCGCCGCCCAGGTGGAGGACATGTATCGTTACATGGCCATCGCCAACTACGAGGATCGCTTTGTCATTCCGTCGGCCCACCGCGAGGTCGCCGAGGACGCCTACGACCTGCGCGGCTCCTGCGGTTTCACCTTCGGCAACGGCTGCTCGGGCGGCCGCACCGAGGTGGGTCTGTTCGGCTCCAACCCGCGCTCGCGCGCCAAGACCCCGATGGAGGCTTAAGGCCATGGCCCGCACCTACAAGGCGCTCGCGCTGCTCCTCACCTATCCCGACCCAAAACTGCAAGAGGCGGCGCCCTACGCGCTCGGCGAGATCATCCAAGAAAACCTGCTGACGCCCCCCGTGACCAAGGCTTTGGAACGCTTGGTCTCGATGCTCGTCAGCGAAGACATCTATGAACTTCAGGAACGCTACACCGACCTCTTCGACCGAACGCGCTCGCTGTCGTTGAACCTCTACGAGCACGTTCATGGCGAAAGCCGCGACCGCGGCGAGGCCATGGTCAACCTGCTGGAGCTCTATCGGAGCAAGGGCCTGGACCTGACGACCAGCGAACTGCCCGACTTCCTGCCGGTGTTCCTGGAATTCCTGTCGATCCTGCCCGACGCCCAGGCCGCTTCGCTATTGGGCGAGGCCACCCATGTCCTGGAAGCCATGGGCGAGCGCCTCAAGAAGCGCGACAGCGCCTATCGCGCGGTGTTCGGCGCCTTGGCCAGCCTGGCGGCGCAAGCGGCCGATCCGGGCGCCCTGGCGGCCCTGCTCAGCGAGCCTGACGAGGACCCCAACGATCTGGAGGTTCTCGATAAGGCCTGGGCGGAAACCGCCGTCACCTTTGGCCCTTCCGACGTCGGCTGCCCCAAGGCCGGCGCCCTGGTCGAGGCCATGCAGGCCGAGCCAGGCCGCACCCCCCGCCGGGCCCGCGCTAGCGCCGCTCAAGGAGCCTGATCATGAGCCTGCTCAATCAAGTCTTGTTTGGGGTCTACCCCTATATCTGCCTTGCCGTGCTCGTGCTGGGCAGCGTGCTCCGTTTCGACCGCGAACAGTATACTTGGCGCTCAGGTTCGTCGCAGTTGCTACGCCGCCGCCAACTCGTGCTCGGTTCAGTGCTTTTCCACGTCGGCGTCCTGGTCATTTTCGGTGGCCATTTCGTCGGTCTGCTGACGCCGATCTGGGTGTTCGACGCCCTCGGCGTCTCGCACGGCGCCAAACAGATCCTCGCCATCACCGCAGGCGGCGTCGCCGGCGTGATGTGCCTGGCGGGAGGCCTGATCCTGTTGCATCGACGGCTGTTCGATCCGCGGATTCGCAAGACGTCCAGCTTCAGCGACATCGCGATTCTGGTGATCCTGATGATCCAGCTGATGCTGGGCCTGGCGACCATTCCCCTCTCCATGCAGCATCTGGACGGGCACGAGATGGTCAAGTTCATGACCTGGGCCCAGGGCGTGTTCACCTTCCAGCCGGGGATCGCCAACGCCGTCGCCGACGTGCACCCGATCTTCAAGCTGCATCTAGCGCTGGGCATGACCATCCTGCTGCTGTTTCCGTTCACGCGCCTGGTCCACATGCTCTCCGCGCCGATCTGGTATCTCAACCGCCGCGGCTGGCAGCTGGTGCGCACCAAACGAGCCATGCCCATCCAGCCCCAGGCGGCCGCGCCGGTCTATCCCCAGAAGACCGACGCCGTGTGGCCATCCTCCACATCCGCTTTTAAGACCAGGAGGTAGGTGATGACCGCCACCACAGTCATCGACGGGGTCGAGATCCCAGAGTTTCTGATTGCCCTGGAGGCGCAGAACCATCCAGCCTGTCGGTGATCGAAGCGCGGCGCGCGGCGGGTAAGGCCTTGGCCGTGCGCGCCCTGCTCCCTGCATCGCGCCGACGAACTGGGACTTCGGCCAGCCCCCCGAGCACGATGAGGCTGGTCGCGAGGAAACAGCCGAAGAGGCGTTGATCCGCGCGGTTCTCGACGAAGAGGTCGACCATCGAAACCCCATCGACCGCGAGCTCTGCCGCCACATCTACGACAGCCAGCGCAGCCGCTTCACCAGTCCCGCCCTGGTCGAAGCCGCCCATATCCTGATCGCACCGCAGGGCGATGAGGCCTCCCACTGG
>NZ_PEGG01000093.1 GCF_002737765.1 Caulobacter sp. B11
GATCGGCGGCGACCCAGGGGTGGGAAAGCAACCTTGCTGCTGGAGGTGGTGGCCAAGGCCTCGCTGCGCGGCGCGTCCTTGCGCTATATCTCGGGCGAGGAGGCTGTTGAGCAGATCCGCTCGCGCGCCGCCCGAATGGGCCTGGCCCAGGCCCCGGTTCAAACTGGCCGCCGAAAGCAGCCTGCGCGATATCCTCGACGGCCTGAAGCGCGACAATTTCGACCTGGTGGTCATCGATTCGATCCAGACCATGTGGAGCGACGCCCACGAGGCCGGGCCCGGCACGGTCACCCAGGTGCGGGCGTGCGCCAGCGAACTGGTGCGCCTGGCCAAGAAGAAGGGCGTGGCGATCCTGCTGGTTGGCCATGTGACCAAGGACGGCCAGATCGCCGGCCCCCGCGTGGTCGAGCATCTGGTCGACGCGGTGCTCAGCTTCGAGGGCGAGCGCGGCTATCCGTTCCGTATCCTGCGCGGGGCCAAGAACCGCTTCGGGGCCACCGACGAGATCGGCGTGTTCGAAATGGGCGACATCGGCCTGCGCGAAGTCAAGAATCCCTCGGCCCTGTTCCTCAACGAAGGCGGCGAGCGGGCGGCGGGCGCGGCGGTGTTCGCCGGCATCGAGGGATCACGGCCGGTTCTGGTCGAATTCCAGGCCCTGGTCGCCCCATCCGCCTACGGAACGCCGCGTCGCGCTGTGGTCGGCTGGGATTCCGGACGTCTGGCCATGGTTTTGGCGGTGTTGGAATCCCGATGCGGCCTTGGTTTTGGCAACAAGGACGTCTATCTGAACGTCGCTGGCGGCTTGCGGATCACCGAGCCGGCGGCGGATCTCGCGGCGGCGGCGGCCCTGGCCTCCTCGGCGCTGGATATAGCCTTGCCCCAGGACTGCGTCGTATTCGGCGAGGTCAGCCTGTCGGGCGAGGTGCGGCCAGTCAGCCGGATGGAGACGCGTTTGAAGGAAGCCGCCAAGCTTGGGTTCGGGCGCGCCCTGGGACCGCTTTCGGGCCTGCCCGAAGGCGGCGGCGTGATTCCCGTGGCCGGCGTGGCGCGGCTTGCCGACGCGGTGCGCCGCATCGAGAACGAGATCTGGAGCGCCCTGGCTTGACCCCGTTCGACATCATCGCCGGCCTGCTGCTGCTGGTTTCGGGCCTGATCGGCTTTACCCGCGGCGCGGCCCGGGAATTGACCTCGGCCATGAGCTTCATCTTCGCCGCCGTCGTGGCCCTGCTGGCCCTGCGCCTGACCGGCCCGATGTTCCGGGCGATGATGGACCCCGACTGGGCGGCGACCGCCGCGGCTATCCTGACCACCTTTGTCCTGGCCTTCATCGTCATCCGGCTGATCGGCGGCCACCTGACCCAGTCACTGCATGACAATGCTGGCCTGGGGCTGATCGACCGCGCCATCGGCCTGGGCTTTGGCCTGATGCGAGCCTTGGTGGTGCTGGGGGTGTTCAACCTGGTGTTCAACATGGCCACCCCGCCCGATCGCGTGCCGGCTTGGGTGTCGACCTCGATCTTCTATCCCCTGTCCGCCGCCAGCGCCCAGGTGTTGAAGGTCTTCGCGCCCAAGGGCGCCGGGCTGGCGGGCAGGCTGGCCCCCGCCATCGAGGACGCCGTCCGCGATGGCGCCAGCGACAAACCGCGCACGCCCAAGCCGGGCGAAGCAGGCTATGATCAATCCCAGCGTCGCTCGGTCGACGACCTGGTGGAGCAATCACGATGACGTCTTTCGGCCAGTCCACCGACCGCTACTCGTCCGCCCCGTGGCGCGATCCGGAAGATGATACGCTTCGCCTGGAGTGCGGCGTGTTCGGCGTGTTCGGCGTCAGCGACGCCGCCGCCGTCACCGCCCTGGGCCTGCACGCCCTGCAGCACCGCGGACAGGAAGCTTGCGGCATCGCCGCCTTCGACGGCCAGCGCTTCCACACCGAACGCCATATGGGCCATGTCGGCGACGCCTTCACCGGCTCCGACCTGGTCCAGCGCCTGCCGGGCCAGATGGCCATCGGCCATACCCGCTATTCCACCGCCGGCGGCAGCGGCATCCGCAATGTCCAGCCGATGTTCGCCGATCTGGAAACCGGCGGCGTTGCCCTGGCCCACAACGGCAACCTGACCAATTTCCTGACCCTGCGCGAGCGCCTGGTGCAGGAAGGCGCGATCTTCCAGTCGACCTCGGATTCCGAGGTGATCCTCCATCTGATCGCCCGCTCGCGGAAGGCTCGCATCGTCGATCGCTTCATCGACGCCGTGGCCCAGATCGAAGGCGGCTACGCCCTGGTGGCGATCACCAACAAGAAGATGATCGGGGTCCGCGACCCGCTGGGCATCCGTCCGCTGGTTCTGGGCGACCTCGACGGCAAGCCCGTCCTGGCCTCGGAAACCTGCGCCCTCGACATGATCGGGGCCCGCTTCGTGCGTGACATCGCCCACGGCGAGATGGTGGTGATTTCGGAAACCGGCGTGGAGTCGAGTCGGCCCTTCGCCAATGTGGCCGCCCGCCCCTGCGTGTTCGAATATGTCTATTTCGCCCGCCCGACAGCGTCGTGAACGGCCGCTCGGTCTATGAGGTGCGCAAGCGCATGGGCCAGCGCCTGGCCCAGGAAACCGGCGTCGAGGCCGACGTCGTCGTGCCGGTGCCCGACAGCGGCGTGCCGGCCGCCATCGGTTACGCCCAGGCCAGCGGCATTCCCTTCGACCTGGGGATCATCCGCAACCACTATGTGGGCCGCACCTTCATCCAGCCGACCCAGGGTGTTCGCGAACTGGGCGTGCGCATGAAGCACAGCCCCAATCGCGCCGTGCTCGAGGGCAAGCGGGTGATCCTGATCGACGACTCGATCGTGCGCGGCACCACCTCCCTGAAGATCGTCCGCATGGTCCGCGAGGCCGGGGCCAAGGAAGTGCACCTGCGCTCGGCCAGCCCGCCGATCAAATGGCCCGACTTCTACGGTATCGACATGCCCGAACGCGATCAGCTGCTGGCCGCCAACAAGTCGCTCGAAGAGATGGCCCGCTTCCTCGAGGTCGACAGCCTAGGCTTCCTGTCTGTCGACGGCCTTTATCAGGCCCTCGACGCCGGTCAGCGCGACCCGGCCGCCCCGCAGTTCACCGACCACTATTTCACCGGCGACTACCCGACCCGCCTGACCGACCGCGAGATCGCCGAAGGCCGCAACGACCAGGCCGACCGACAACTGTCGCTGCTCAGCGCCTGAACGCCGCTGCCGCCGTCATCCCCAGGCTTGTTCAGGGGACCCGCGCCGCGCTAATCCAGCGTCCCGACGCCTTCGGCTCGGGTCGCCCGGATCAACCGGACGATGGCGAACAGTGAGTGGCCCCGTGAACCGACTTTCCAAACTGCTCGCTGCGCTGAAGATCGACACCTACATCCTGCTGCTGTTCGGCATGGTGGTGCTGGCCTCGGTGTTGCCGGTGCACGGCGTGGCGGCCGGGGCGCTGTCTTGGGTGGTCAAGCTGGCCATCGGCCTGCTGTTCTTCCTGCACGGCGCCAAGCTGTCGCGCGAGGCCGTGGTCGCCGGCCTGACCCACTGGCGGCTGCACCTGACCATCCTGGCCTTCACCTTCGTGCTCTTCCCGCTTCTGGGCCTGGGCGTCGCCCGCTCCGGACTGCTGTCGCCGACCCTGTCGATGGGCATGCTCTATCTCAGCTGCCTGCCCTCCACCGTGCAGTCCTCGATCGCCTTCACCTCGATCGGTCGCGGCAATGTCGCCGCCGCCGTCTGCGCGGCCTCGGCCTCGAACCTGCTCGGCATCTTCCTGACGCCCGTTCTGGTCGGCCTGCTGATGAACGCCCATGGCCAGACCGGCGGCTGGGAATCGATCCGCTCCATCGTCATGCAACTGCTCGTGCCGTTCGTGGCCGGCCAGCTCGCCCGCCCGTGGGTCGGGGCCTGGATCGAGCGCCACAAGACCCTGGTCGGCCGGGTGGATCGCGGGTCGATCCTGCTCGTGGTCTATGCCGCCTTCAGCGCCGCCGTGGTCGGCGGCATCTGGAACAATGTCTCGGCCCTGGAACTGGCCCTGCTGATCGCCGTCTGTTGCGGCCTGCTGGCCGTGATCATGGCCGCCACGGTGTTCGGGGCGCGCGCCCTCGGCTTTTCCAAGCCCGACGAGGTGGCCATCGTGTTCTGCGGCTCGAAGAAGAGCCTGGCGACCGGCGTGCCGATGGCGGGAATCCTGTTCCCCGGAGCCACGGCCGGGGTGCTGGTGCTGCCGCTGATGATCTTCCACCAGATCCAGCTGATGGTGTGCTCGGTGATCGCCCAGCGCTATGGCGCGCGGGTGGAGGAAGACTGACATCGAGCCGTGCGGCCGTGGTTCCAATCCCCCGCGTTAGCCTCTAGAACCCGCCCATGATTTCGCACCCCGACACGCCGCTGGCCGGCCGCATCGCTCTTGTCACCGGCGCCACCCGCGGCATCGGCGAGGCCATCGCCCTGGGCCTGGCCCAGGCCGGCGCCCATGTGATCGCCCTGGGCCGCACCCAGGGGGCCCTGGAAGCCCTGGACGACAGGATCTTCGCCGCCACCGGCGAGCACGCCACCCTGGTCCCGCTCGACCTGCGCGAGCCCGACGGCCTCGATCACCTGGGCGCGGCGCTACATGACCGGTTCGGAAAGCTCGACATTCTGGTCGGCGCCGCGGGCGTCCTGGGGGCCCTGACCCCGGTGGGTCATCTCGACCCCAAGGGCTGGGACATGATCATGGCCACCAACCTGACGGCCAACTGGCGACTGATCCGGGCCATGGACCCGCTGCTGCGCCGCGCCGAGGCCGGCCGCGCCATCTTCCTGACCAGTAGCGTCGCCAAGACGCACCGCGCCTTCTGGGGCGCCTATGCCGCGTCCAAGGCCGGCCTGGAAGCGATCGTGGCCTGCTATGACGACGAGATGGAAAACAGCCCGGTCCGCGCCGTCTGCGTCGATCCCGGGGCCATGCGCACCAAGATGCGCAGCCTGGCCTTCCCGGGCGAGGACCCGATGACCGTGCCCGCGCCCGACACCATCGCGCCCTATATCGTTGAACTGGCCCGGCCTGACCGCGTCCCGCCCAAGGGCGTCGCGCGGTTCAAGGACCGCGGGCAAGAGTCGGGCAGCATCGAAGCCTGACCTTCAGATCACCAGCAAGTCACGTCCGACGATGATCTCGCCCGCGAAATGCGGCCGCACCGCATCGAGCCAGACGCGGTCGTCCAAGAACGGATAGCCGCCGGGCACGAAATGCGAAAGCACCAGGGTCTTGACCCCGGCTCGAGTGGCGATCTGGCCGACCTGCTCGCTGGTGGTGTGGCTGGCCAGCAGATGTTCCTTGAGCCGCCGGGCGTTGGGTTCCGTGGCCAGGAGCGCGTCCATGGCCGGCAGGTGCAGGACTTCGTGGACCAGGACGTCCGCGCCCCGGGCCAGCGCGACCAGGGCCTCCGACGGGGCGGTGTCGCCGGAGATGACGATCGATCGTCCGGGGGTATCAAAGCGGTAGGCGAAGGCGGGGATCACCGGTGGATGATTGACCAGGGCCGCGGTCACGCGGACGCGATCGTCCTGCATGATCAGGCCGCCACGCGTGATTTCGTGCGGCTGGATCAGGGGCGCCAGGGGCCGCCGCCCCTCGTCAGTGGTCCGGGTGGCGATATCCAAAGCGTTGAGCTTGAGGAACTGCCGGGTCATCGCCTTGAGCGGCGGCGGACCCCAGGTCGCCACCGGATGGTCCAGGTCGCCCGCCCAGGCCAGCAGCAGCAGGTTGCCGTAGTCGGCATTGTGGTCGGAATGGTGGTGGGTCAAAAAGACGTCGCTGATCGCCCTCAGCGGCAGGCCAGCGGACGCGATCTGCCGCGCCACGCCATTACCGCAGTCGACGATATAGACACGGCCGTCCACGATGATCGCCTGACTTGGCGCGGCCCGGTTGCGCTTGGGCGTCGGCCCGCCCGCCGTGCCCAACAGGACCAGCTTCGTGCCCGAGACCTCGCGGGCCAGCACCGGACCGGCTCCGGCGATCGACGCCAGGCCGGCCAGGAGGAACCGGCGCTTGATGTCCAGTCCCTCCACCGTTCTTAACGTCCCTTGGGCGGGGCCTTGTTGCCGCGCACGGTCTTGAAGCCGGCGATCGGGCGCTTGGGCCCGGCCGCCTTGCCGCCGGCGGCCTTGAAGCCGACCTTGTAGCTGGGCGTCGCTGCCTTTTTCTGGGCCTTGGGACCCAGCTTCTTGACCGCCTTGACCGCCGCCTTGCCGGGCTCGGCGGCCACGGCCGCGGCGTCGACCACGGGCTTGCCGGCCTTGGCCGCTTTCGGCGGAGCCTTAATCGAGGCCTTGGCCTCGCTGCGGGTCGGCTTGGGCGCGACGGCGCCGGGTTCGAAGGTCACCCCCGCCGCCGCGGCGGCTTCCTCGGCCAGGCGACGCGATTTCTTGACCGTGTTGCGCGAGGCCTTGATGCGGGCCTCCTCGCGTTCCTTGCGTTCCCACTCGCGCTTGCCCTGGCCCTTGCCGGAGTGGCCCTTGGCCTCACCGTCGGCATAGGGGTTGGCGCCGGACTTGATGGTGATGCGCAGCGGCACGCCCGGCAGGTCGAAGCTTTCGCGCAGGCTGTTGATCAGATAGCGCCGATACTGTTCAGGCATCTGGTCGGCGCGGCTGGAGAACAGCACGAAGGTCGGCGGCCGGGCTTTGATCTGGGCCATGTATTTCGGCTTGATGCGCTTGCCGCCGACCGAGGGCGGCGGATGCCTCTGCATGGCCATCTGCAGCCAGTCGTTGAGGTCGCGGGTCTTGACCTTGGTCGACCAGTCGCGGTGGCTCTTCAGCACCGCCGGCATCAGCTTGTCGACACCCTTGCCGGTCTCGCCCGACAGGGCGACCACGGGGGTGCCGCGCAGTTGGGCAGCATGCGTTCGGCGTGCTCGACAAAGCCCTTCAGCGTGGCCGCCTGGTCCTCGACGAGGTCCCATTTGGCCAGCACGAAGACCACGCAGCGCCCTTCCCGCTCGGCCAGGTCGGCGATCTGCAGATCCTGGGTCTCGAACGGATGGGTGGCGTCCATGATCAGCAGAACCACCTCGGCGAAGGTGATCGAGCGGATGGTGTCGCCGGTCGAGAGCTTTTCCAGCTTCTCGTTGACCTTGGCCTTCTTGCGCAGGCCGGCGGTGTCGACCAGCCGCACCTTACGGCCGCCCCAGTCCCAGTCGACCGAGATGGAGTCGCGGGTGATGCCGGCTTCCGGACCGGTCAGCAGGCGCTGCTCGCCGATCAGGCGGTTGATCAGGGTCGACTTGCCGGCGTTGGGACGGCCGACAATGGCGATCTTGATCGGCTTGTCGTCGTCCAGCTCGGCGTGTTCGCCCTGCAGCTCCTCGGGGGCGATGGCGATCAGGGCGGCATAGAGCTCGGCCATGCCTTCGCCGTGCTCGCCCGAGATCTGGATTGGTTCGCCAAGGCCCAGCACATTGGCTTCGGCCGCGCCGTGATCGCCGGCCTTGCCTTCGGACTTGTTGGCGGCGACCAGCACCGGCTTGTTCCGCTTGCGCAGGATCTCGGCGAAGATCCTGTCCAGCGGGGTCAGGCCCTCGCGGGCGTCGAACACCAGCAGGCTGACATCGGCTTCGTCGATGGCCAGCTCGGTCTGGGCGCGCATGCGCGCTTCCAGGCTTTCGTCGGTGACGTCCTCGAAGCCGGCGGTGTCGATCAGCTCCAGGTCCAGGTCGCCGAGGCGACCATGGGCGAAGCGACGATCGCGGGTAACCCCGGGCTGGTCATCGACCAGCGCCAGCTTGCGACCGGCGAGGCGGTTGAACAGGGTCGATTTGCCCACATTGGGGCGGCCGACAATGGCGAGTTTCAAAGGCATGGGGTTCAAGTAGTCGATTTTGAGGATAGGGGCAAAGCAGCAAGCCCGGACTGGTTCTCACCAGCCCGGGCTTGCCGCATGAATAGGGGTCGGTTTCGGCGCGGCCGGAGCCGCGCCGAAGCAGAAAAGATCTAGCGGATCGCCACGACCTGGGCCTCATCGGTGACCAGATAGAGCTCCGAGCCCATGGCGATGGGAGCCAGCAGCACCGAGGACCCGATCTTCAGGGTCTTGACCGTTTCACCGGTCTTGGGGTTGAGGGCCACGGCCTCGCCCTCGCTGGACACGGTGATCAGGTGGCCCGAGGCCAGGATCGGCGACGACCACAGCAGCGGGTGCTTGGCGCGCTTCTTCTTCTGGCGCTTGGACAGGCTCTCGGTGTTGTTGAGGTCGCGGATCCAGTAGATCTGGCCGGAGTCGCGCGACGCGCAGATCACCTGGCCAGCCTTGTCGACCACGAACACGACGTCGCCCGCGGCCCAGGGGCTGGTGATGGCGGTGACCGGCAGGCTCCAGCGGGCTTGGCCGGTGCGCAGGTC
>NZ_PEGG01000094.1 GCF_002737765.1 Caulobacter sp. B11
GGTTCGCGCGCCGCCTTGACCCTGGAAAGCCTGACGACCGGGCCTGGCCTGACCGGGCCGGTCGATCTTTCGGCCTTCCGCGCGCCGCTGGACGCGGACGCGCCGGCGGGACGGTTCGCGGCGCGACTGGCCCTGGACCTGACCGGCGTCACACTGGGGATGACTGTGGTTCGCGATGAGACGGGCGACACCGCCGCCGAGCGGGCGGCCCGGGTCACCTTGCCGGCCTTTGATTTCCTCTTCGTGCGTGACGATGCGGACCTGGTCCCGGTCAGGCGCGGCCTGATCGCCGGCGATCATCCGGCCTGGGATTGGGTGATCGAGCCAGGGCGGGTCTGGCGCGAGGCCGGCGATCAAGGATGGTTGCGGGCGGCCGTGCCGTTCGCGCTGCAGGAGCGCAACGCCAACTGTCTGCACAACGGCGTGCTGACCTTCCTGTTCAAGCCGGACGGATCGGTTTCCCGGGTGGCGTTGGAGATCGCCTCGGAAACCTGCGCCTACCTGAAGTTCGACGCCTGGGCCTCCGCGCCGGCGCGCTTGACGCCGACGGCGGCGACGCAAGCCGACGCCGTCATCGCCGCCTGGCGCGCCGAGGTCGCCGTGCGCCTTCCCGTCCGCCCCCTTGACCAGCTGGCTCGGCTGCGCCCGGACGTGAACCTCGCCGCCTTTTCGCTGGCGGCGCCGAACGACGGCGATCCACCAACGGCCTTTGGTCTGGTCGTCGACGGGGTTCACTATGCCAGCGCCTGTCAGACCCGACATGGCGACAATCCCTATTGCGAGGTTCTCGACCTCCCGTCCTATTCGACGGCTAAGTCGATCGTCGGCGGGGTCGGCCTGATGCGGCTGGAAGCCCTGCATCCAGGCAGCGCCGGGGCCATGATCCGTGACCATGTTCCGCCCTGCGCCCGCGACGCCTGGAGCGACGTGACCCTGGCTCACACGCTCGACATGGCCTCCGGCCTCTACGGCTCGCCGGTCTTCGAGGCCGACGAGAACGCGCCGGCCGGACAAATCTTCTTCGACGTGGAAGACCATGCCGCGAAGGCGGCCTTCGCCTGCGGCCAGTACCCGCGCCGCACCAGACCCGGAACGCTCTTCGTCTATCGCACGGCGGACACCTACCTGCTGGGAACAGCCATGGCCGACATTCTTCGGCGGGCGGGCGAGGGCGATCTCTATGACGACCTGGTCGCTCCGCTCTGGCGCGCGCTCGGCCTTGGCCAGACCATCATGGGAACCCGTCGAACCTATGACGCGACGCGCCAGCCCTTCACCGGCTGGGGTCTCACCTATCATCGCGACGACATCCTGCGCATCGCCCGCTGGTTGGACGAGGGCGGCGTGATTGACGGGCGGCCGTTGCTGGATCCGACGCTGCTGGCGGCGGCGCTTCAGAGGGATCCGGCCCAGCCGGGCCTGCCGGCGGGCGGACCGACCTATCGCTACAAGGGCGGATTCTGGGCCCGGAACATCGGCGATGCGCTGGGCTGCGCGCGCCCGGTCTGGACGCCGTTCATGTCGGGCTATGGCGGCATCTCGGTCGTGCTGCTGCCGGGCGGGGTCACCTACTACTATTTCGGCGACAGCGGCGTCTATGACTGGGCTCCGGCCGCCGTCGAAGCCGGCAGGATCAGGGATTTGTGCGCATGACCGATGACGTTCACTCCGCGCCGGCCCGGCGCCGTGGCCTGCCGACGGTTCCCGAGAACAGCCTGATCGCCAGCGTGTTGCTGTCCTTTCTGGCGACCGCCGGCCTGTTCTACGTCAACATCATGGCCGCCCTGGTCGATGGCCTGATCAGCGGGGCGGGCCTGAGCGCCAAACAGGCGGGACTGGTCGCCTCGGCCAATGTCTATGGCGCGGCCCTCGGCGCGCTGACGGCGGTGTTCATCATCCGCAGACTGCCCTGGCGGCCAACGGCGGTGACGGTGTTGCTGGGCTTGATCGCCATCGATCTAATTTCGACCCTGGTGACGGGCCCCGAACTGCTGATCGCCGTGCGCTTCGCCCACGGCCTGATCGGCGGCCTTCTGGTCGGGGTCGCCTTCGCGGTCATCGCCCGGACGAAGACCCCGGACCGCACCTTCGGCATGTTGCTGGTCGTGCAGTTCGGGCTGGGGGGACTGGGCCTGATGTTCCTGCCGCGATTGGTGCCGGTGTTCGGTCCGGGCGTGCTGTTTGTCGCCCTGGCGGCGTTCAGCCTGGCGACCCTCGCCATGGTTCCGTTCCTGGGCGCCTACACGGCCGCGCGGAAAGTCGTGACCGACGGCGCCAAGCCGCCGCCCGTCTGGATTCCCCTTGGTCTGGTGTTCACGGCGATCTTCCTGTTTCAGGCCGCCAACATGGGATTGGCCGCCTACATCATCGGACTGGGCAAGGCGGCCGGACTTCCGCTCAAATTCATCACCGACACTCTGGGCGCGGCCAACTGGATCGGCGCGCTGGGGTCGGTCATCGTGGTGGTCATGGGCGTAAGGCTTGGTCGCTTCTGGCCAATCGTGGCCGGTCTGGCGCTCACCCTGGCCGGCACCTGGGGGTTTCATTTCAGCCATTTGCCGTGGGTCTATCTGATCGCCAACATCGGCACGGCGATCACCTGGGCCTTTGTCATCCCCTATCTGCTCGGCATGAGCGCGGCCTTCGACAAGGCTGGACAGATGGCCGCCCTGGCGGGATTTTTCTCGAAGATGGGTCTGGCGTCCGGACCCGCCCTGGCCGCCTTCGTCGCCGCCGGCGGCCAGTATGACGGCCTGATCAACCTATCGGTTCTGGGCCTGGCCCTCAGCGGCTTCGCCGCCGCGGCGCCGGCCCTGTTGCTCGATCGACAGCGCCCTTCGGGCTGACCGATCCTGCCCCGGCGCTCGCCGGCCTTCCTTTTTCAGATTTTCCTTCAGGAGTGCATTCCCATGTCCGCCAACGCTGACCTGTTGACCCGTCGGCTGGCCGCTGTGCCGCGCGGCGTTTCCACTGGCACGGCCATCTTCGCGGCCCACGCCGAGAACGCCGAACTTTGGGACGTAGAGGGCCGCCGCTACGTCGATTTCGCGGGCGGGATCGCCGTCCTCAATACCGGCCATCGCCACCCGAAGATCATGGCGGCGGTGCGCCGCCAGCTCGACGCCTATACCCACACCGCCTTCCAGGTGGTGGCCTATGAGCCCTATATCGCCCTGGCCGAACGGCTGAACGCGCTGGCCCCGTTCGACGGACCCGCCAAGACCATCCTGTTCACAACAGGGGCCGAGGCGGTGGAGAACGCCGTCAAGATCGCCCGAGCGGCCACGGGTCGCTCGGCGGTGATCGCCTTCACCGGCGGCTTCCATGGACGGACCATGCTGACCATGGCGATGACCGGCAAGGTCGCGCCTTACAAGCGCCTGTTCGGCCCTCTGCCGGCCGAGGTTTACCACGCGCCGTTCCCTGTTCCGCAGTATGGCGTCAGCGTCGAGGACAGTCTGAAGGCGCTGGAATTCCTGTTCCGGGCCGACGTCGAACCCGAGCGGGTGGCGGCCATCGTCATCGAGCCGGTGCAGGGGGAGGGCGGCTTCCAGCCCGCGCCGCCCGAGTTGCTGAAGGCGCTGCGCGGCCTCTGCGATCGCCACGGCATCCTGTTGATTTCCGACGAGGTCCAGGCCGGGTTCGCCCGTACGGGCAAGATGTTCGGCATTGAACACAGCGGCGTCCAGCCGGACCTGATCACCGTGGCCAAGGCGCTGGCCGGCGGCTTCCCCCTGTCGGGCGTGATCGGCAAGGCGGCGATCATGGACGCGGCCGAGCCGGGCGGTCTGGGCGGCACCTATGCCGGTCCGCCGATCGCCTGCGCGGCGGCCCTGGCGGTTCTGGACGTGATCGCCGAGGAAAAGCTGATGCAACGCGCCGACGCCCAGGGCGCCCGCATCCGCGGGCGGCTGGCGGCCATGAGCCAGCGCAATGACCTGGTCCCGATCGCCAATATCCGGGGGCCGGGGGCGATGATCGGCTTCGACATCCTGCGGTCGCGGGACGGCGACCCGGACGGCGCCGAGGCCAAGGCGGTCACGGGGCGAGCGCTTGAGAAGGGACTGATCCTGCTGTCCTGCGGGGTCTATGGCGAGACGATCCGCCTGCTGGCGCCGTTGACCGCCCCGGACGAGATCCTTGATGAGGGCCTGGATATCCTCGAAGCCGCCCTGGAGCGTCAGTCGTGAGTGAGCGCTACGATCCCGCCGAACGCGACCGCCTGGCGCTGAAGCGGCCCGACCTGCTGCGGGAAGCCGCCTGGATCAACGGCGCCTGGGTGACCGCGCCGGCCGTCATCGCCGTGACCAATCCCGCGACGGGCAGGGTGCTCGGCCACGTCCCCGCCCTCGGTGAGGCGGAGACCCGCGACGCCGTCGCCGCCGCGGAGGCGGCCTTCCCGGCCTGGGCCGCCCGGGCCGCCAAGGAGCGGGCGGCGATCCTGCGGCGCTGGTTCGAGCTGATCATCGCCCACCGGGACGATCTGGCCCGGTTGATGACCGCCGAGCAGGGCAAGCCGCTCGCCGAGGCCCAGGGCGAGGTGGCCTATGCCGCCGGCTTCATCGAGTGGTTCGGCGAAGAGGCCAAGCGCGCCTATGGCGAGGTGATACCCGGCCACCAGGCCGACAAGCGCATCGTCGTGCTCAAGCAGCCCGTGGGCGTCG
This sequence comes from Caulobacter sp. B11, assembly GCF_002737765.1. Classification (GTDB taxonomy): domain Bacteria; phylum Pseudomonadota; class Alphaproteobacteria; order Caulobacterales; family Caulobacteraceae; genus Caulobacter. Next base: position 4,665 of record NZ_PEGG01000094.1, read on the forward strand.
TCGCCGCCGTCACGCCGTGGAACTTTCCGGCGGCGATGATCACCCGCAAGGTCGGTCCGGCCCTGGCCGCCGGCTGCACCGTGGTGCTCAAGCCCTCGGAGCTGACCCCGTTTTCGGCCCTGGCCCTGGCCTTGCTGGGCGCCGAAGCCGGATTGCCGGCCGGCGTCTTCAACATCGTCACCGGGCCGCCGGCGCCGATCGGCGGGGTCCTGACCACCGACCCCCGGGTGGCCAAGTTCACCTTCACCGGTTCGACCGCGGTCGGAAAGATGCTGGCCGCCGCCTGTATGGGCACGGTCAAGCGCGTCTCGCTGGAGTTGGGCGGCAATGCGCCGTTCATCGTCTTTGATGACGCGGACCTGGACGCGGCCGTCGAGGGCGCCATCGCCTCGAAGTTCCGCAATACCGGCCAGACCTGCGTCTGCGCCAATCGTCTGCTGGTCCAGGCCGGGGTCTATGACGACTTCGCCGCCCGGCTGACGAAACGGGTCAAGGCGCTGAGGGTCGGCGACGGCCTTGAGGGACCGACCGACCAGGGGCCGTTGATCAACGACGCGGCCGTCGAGAAGGTCGAGCGTCATATCGCCGACGCCATGGCGGGCGGGGCCCGGATCCTGACCGGCGGCGCGCGCCTGGCCGAGATCGGAACCCTGTTCCAGCCCACGGTCCTGGCGGATGTGCCGGTCGAGGCCTTGCTGAACCGCGAGGAGACCTTTGGACCCGTGGCCGGACTGGTCCGGTTCGCGACCGAAGCCCAGGCCCTGGCCATCGCCAACGATACCCGGGCCGGTCTGGCGTCCTACGTCTTCACGCGCGATCTGAGCCGCGCCTGGCGGATGGGGGAGGGCCTGCACTATGGCATGGTCGGCCTGAACACCGGGATGATCTCGACCGAGGTGGCGCCCTTCGGCGGCGTCAAGGAGTCAGGGCTTGGTCGAGAGGGGTCCCACTTCGGTCTCGACGAATATCTCGAGCTGAAGATGATGTGCATCGGGATGGAGTAGCGCCCTGTCGGACTTCCGCCAGCAATGACGACGTTTTGCTTTCGGTGGCCGCTGTGGCCAACACGCCCAGCCTCGTCAGCTCGGTCGGAAATCTCATGGTCCCTGATTGGCACTGGCTGCGGAACGCACAGGCATTTGTGGGCAGAGCGAAAACGCCGTTGCGATCCGTCGTCGCAACGGCGATCGCGGCCGCATAGCTCGGGGGATCGCCGATCGGCTGTCGGAGCGCTCCGAGAACGCTTAGAGAGCGACTTCCGTAAAACGCACCGGGAACCTGTAACGGGCCAAAAGTCGGCTCTCACTTTGCTCCAATTTTCCCGTTGATTTTAAAGGGGAAAATTGGAGCGGGCGGGGGGAATCGAACCCCCGACATTCTGCTTGGGAAGCAGACGCTCTACCTCTGAGCTACGCCCGCCTGGGAGGATCGCCCGGCGTCGGGTTCGTCTAGCGGGTCCGGCGCGGTTGCTCAAGGCCTGACGCGGTTTTCCGTGTCGCCGGCTCAGCCCTCGATCAGGCTGGTCCGCTCGTCGGCGGTCAGGGGGCGCCAGTGGCCCTCGGGCATGTCGCCCAGGGTGACGGTGCCGACCCGGACGCGGAACAGGTCGACGACCTTGAGCTCGACCAGTTCGCACATCCGGCGGATCTGGCCTTCGCGGAGCACGATGCGCAGACGCTGCTCGCTGATCAGGTCGACCTCGGCGGGCCGCAGCTGCCGCTCGTCCAGTTCCAGGCCGTGGCGAAGCAGGTCGATCTTCTCGTCGGTCAGTTCACCCATCACCGCGACGCGATATTCCTTTTCCAGCTGCGAGCCAGGGCCGATCACCGCCTTGGCCAAAACGCCGTCCTCGGACAGGATCAGCAGGCCGCGAGAATCCATGTCCAGGCGGCCGACCGGGGCCAGCCGGGTGTCCCAACCGGGGAAGGTCGGGCTTTCGCCCCACAGGGCGTCGCGGGTCAGCAGGCGCACGGCCGGCACCTGGCCGGGATCGGGCTGGGACGAGACGTAGCCGGCCGGCTTGTGGATCACCACCGACATCTGGGAGTCCAGGCTGGCCTGGGCGTCGTCATTGAGCACCAGGGTCTGGCCGGGCTCGATCTTGCGGCCGACGTCGTCGACCCGCTGGCCGTCGATCGAGACCAGGCCGCGGGCGATCAGAGCCTCGGCCTCGCGCCGCGAGCATACGCCGCTCTGGGCCAGCCAGCGATTGACCCGCTGGGGTTCGGCGTCTTGGTAGGTTCGGGTCCAGGCCATGTCGGTGTCCAGGCGCGCGACAGCGCGGCGGGTCTGTCTAGAGCCGAGCGGGCCCCGGCCGCAAGGCCGGGCAGGCAACTAGCCCTCGGCCAAGGCCCGGGACGGCGACGCGACGGGGGACTCGAGCGCCTCGACCAGGGTGTCGATCAGATGATCGAGGCTGATCGGCTTGGTCACGAAGGCCTCGACGCCGATTTCGCGCCACTGGTCGCGATGCTCCGAAAGGGCGTTGGCGGTGAGGGCGATGACCGGGGTGCGGGCGTTGACGCCCTGGCTGTCGCGCAGGGCCATGGTCGCCTCGATCCCACCCATGACCGGCATCTGCATGTCCATCAGCACGACGTCGAAGGCGGTCGCGGCGCAGAGGTCCAGGGCGTCGCGCCCATGGTCGGCCAGGGTGATCAGGCAGCCGAACGGCTCCAGCAGCAGGCAAATGATGCGCTGATTGGTCGGATGATCCTCGACCAACAGCACCCGGGCCCCGTCAAGACGCGTCACGCCCCGGTCGAGGTCGGTCTCGACGCTGCTGGCCGGGACAGCCTCGTGCAGGGGCAGGCGCAGCCGGAACGTCGCCCCCTCGCCGAGGCGACTCGTCACGTCCAGGGTCCCGCCCATGGCCTGGGCCAGCGAGCGGCTGATGCTGAGGCCAAGCCCGGTGCCATGCTGGCGCGCCGCGCCGGCGCCGGCCTGCTCGAAACTGACAAAGACCCGCTCGACCTCGTCGGGCGACAGGCCGCAACCGGTGTCGGAAACGTCCAGGGCCAGGCAGCCCTGCTCGACCTGCGCCTGGACCCGGATGGCGCCGTGCTCGGTGAACTTGACGGCGTTTGACAGCAGGTTGCCGAGGATCTGCTGGATCCGTAGCGGATCCACCAGCACCCGGGGCGGCAGGTCGTTGATCTCGACCTCAAGGGTCACGCCCTTTTCCGCGGCGCGGGGGGACCAGAGCTGGACGCCGGAGCGGATCCGCGCGGCCAGGTCGACCGGCGCGGGGGAAAGGTCGATCTTGCCCGACTCGATCTTCGACAAATCGAGCACGTCATTGACCAGGCCCAGCAGCATTTCGCTGGCGTTGGTCAGCATGGCGACATGCTGCTGCTGGCTGTCCGACAGCGGCGAGCGATCCAGCAGGGTCGCGGCGGCGACCACGGCGTTCATCGGGGTGCGGATCTCGTGGCTGATCGTGGCGAGGAAGGCCGACTTGGCGGCGTTGGCCTGTTCGGCTCGCGTCCGCTCCGCGCGGGCCGAGTCGCCCGCCTTCTGCAGATTGGCTTCATTGGCGATGGTGCGGCCGACGGCGACCCTCAGATGCAGGATGTAGAGACACCCCGCGGCCGTCACCATGCCGTTCAGCAACAGGTCCCGCTCGGGGCTGACGATTGCGCCCAGCAGGGGAAGGCCCAGGAGATAGGCGCCGTGCGGGATGACGGCGGCGAACAGCATGCGCGGCACGCTGTACATGTGAAGGGCCACGTTCAGCAGGCCGCCGGCAGGCTGAACCATCGCGAACATCTTGCCCGCGTCACCGCCGGCGAACCAGGAATAGACCGTGATTGAGGAATAGATGGTGGTGTTGAACGCCGAATAGCCGACCAGCAGCCACTCCTCGCCGGGCGAAACCACATGATCCGGGGATTGGCGAAGGGGTCTGAACAGCCACCAGTCGAGGGCCTGGGTGACCATCACGACACCGAACCAGACGGCCGGCCAGGCGGTGCGGGTCAGGACGGTCACGGCCAGCCCGACGAAAAGGGCCAGGGCCATGCGGACCGGCAGCTCCTTGGCCCGGGTCAGCGCGATCGCGCGATAGCGGTCAGACATTGTCATCTTGTGCTTAAGCTGCCGCCAACGGCTTAATTTTTTGCAAGTTTTTCAGGGCTGTCCCGACACGCAAGGCGCTTGTGACCCAGATTGAGCAGAGAAACCTCGCCGGTAGGCGCCCGGCGACAGTCCGACACGGCGCTGAAACTGGTGGCGAAGCGCCGCCGCCCCGCTCAAGCCCACCACCGCCGCAACAACCTCCAGGGTGAGGCGAGAGGTCTCGAGAAGCTCCCGGGCGCGCGTCACCCGCGCGGCGGCGATCCACTCGCCGGGCGGCGCGCCGGTGGCGTCCTTGAAGCGACGAATGAAGCTGCGCGGACTCATGGCGGCGTCGCGGGCCAGGGCCTTGATGGTCAGGTCCGTGTCCAGGCGGTGGGGCAGGGCGGCGATCAGTACGGCCAGGCGGCTGTCGGCGAGGGCGGACACGGGCGCCTCGATGAACTGGGCCTGGCCGCCGTCGCGATGCGGCGCGATCACCAACCGCCGCGCCACCTGATTGGCGACCTTGGGGCCGAAGTCCCGGCGAACCACGTGCAGGCACAGATCGAGCCCGGCCGCGCTGCCGGCCGAGGTCAGGATCTGGCCGTTGTCGACATAGAGAACATTGGCGTCGACCCGAATCTTGGGAAAGTCCGCCGCCAGACGCGCGGCATGGCGCCAGTGGGTGGTCACGGTCAGGCCGTCC
>NZ_PEGG01000095.1 GCF_002737765.1 Caulobacter sp. B11
GGCTCATGCGGTCTCGGCGAGTTTCAGGCACGGTGCAGTGTGGAGGGCGAATTCGGGGTTTTTCAGGGCCAAAGCGCCGGGCGCGGCGCCGGGGCCGGCGCCGGGGCCGGGGCCTCGACCGGGCGATCCGGCCTGGGGCAGGCTGCTGATCGGCACGCCGGGCAAGGGGCCTCGCCCGTCCATTCCCAGTGCCAGGGGCTCGAACGGATAGTTGACGAAGCCGAAGCGGCGGGCGTTGACCACCATCCAGGCGAAGGCCGGCGAGCGGCTCTGATACAGGCGGTTTTCGTCGGCGCTGTCGATCGGACCATGGCCCGGCGCCGAGGGCAGGAAGAGGTCCACCGCCAGGCCGGTGCGATGGCCGAACAGATCGACCGGACCAGGCCCTGACAATTGTTGTCGCGGGCGCAGCGGGCGGCGTCGGCGTCCGGTCGCGAAAGCCGGAGATCACGCTCAGCACGCCAGGCGCTGACGCCGTGATCACCCCATCGCGACGGGCCGCCTCGCGCAGGCGGCGATAGGCGTCCAGCGCCCCCGCCGCAGCTGGATCAGCTTGCCGCCATAGGACTCGGCCGGCGACAGGGCCGACAGGTCGGCCAGGGCCGGGGCGTTAGGACAGATGCCCGGGCATTGACCCGCACGAAGGGCCTGGCCAGGTTCCAGCCGTTGAGCATGGTCGTGAAGGTCACCTGGTCCACCTCGCCGGTCGGGGGCAGCCGATGCCGCAGCTGCCAGCGCGCCAGGCCGCCGGCGAAGCCGCGACTCTCATAGGGACAGGCCACGCCGATCTCGGCGGCGATGCTGGGGGCGTAGGTCTCCCAGCCGCGCTCCTCGCGACCGAACGGGGTCCAGACCAGGCTGCGCAGCGTCGCGCCATTGGCCGAGGCGGCGCCGGGCGGGGCCAGGCCGTCGCAACTGACCGGCCCGCCGGCCAGGGTGCGCGAGGGCGGATCATTGGACGGCAGGTGCTGGGCGATCGGCGGCGCGGCCTCGTAAACGGCATCTGACGACGCCGGCCCTGACGATTCCGTGGTCGGCCACATCACCCACAGAACGAAGGCGCCGATGGCCAGCAGGACCACGCCCAGGAATCCCAGCAGCCGATAACGTCGCTTCAAGGCGATCTCCTTCGCGAAGACCTGGAACTTCGCCATGGCTGAAGCCTTGAAGGGGGCAAGTTGTTCCTGTGGCCGGAGTGTCCAGCATGATCCTATCCCCGCGCGCCCTGTTCGTCCTGTCCGCAAGCGTCCTGGCCCTGGCCGCCTGTTCCAAGCCCGCGCCGGCGTCGCGCGACGTCAAGTCGGCCGTCGTCCAGGCTCCCCCGGCCACGGCCGCGACGGCCCCGACCCTGGCCGTCGCCTCGACCGCGCCCCAGGCCCAGGCGATCAATGTCGCCACCTGGCCGGCCGAGGGGGCGGACGCGGCGACCCGGCAGCGCGCCCTGGTCCGCGTCCAGGTGCTGCTGGACCGGGCCCATCGCTCGCCGGGCGTCATCGACGGGCGCGACGGGACAAACCTCACCCTGGCCATCGAGAGCTTCCAGGCGATCCGGGGCCTCACCGTCGACGGACAGCTCAACCCCGCCACCTTCGAGGCCCTGGTCGCCGCCGACGGCGGCCCGGTCCTGACCGACTACCAGATCACCGGCGAGGACGTGGCCGGCCCCTTCACCCCCGACCTGTCCGGTGACGACTACGAGGCCCTCGCCAAGTTGCCCGCCCTGGGCTTCGCCACGCCCCTGGAGGCCCTGGCCGAGAGGTTCCACATGGACGAGGCCTTGCTGCAGGCGCTCAACCCCGGCGTCGACTTCACCAAGGCCGGGACGATGATCGTCGTCGCGGCCACCGGCCCGAAGACCCTGGACGCCAAGGTCGCCCGGATCGAGGTCGACAAGACCAAGGGCCAGGTCCGGGCTTTCGACGACCAGGACGCCCTGCTGGCGGTCTATCCGGCCACGGTCGGCAGCACCGAGCGCCCCGCCCCGGTCGGAACCTGGGCCGTCAACACCGTGGCCCCGCGCCCGACCTATACCTATGACCCTTCCCGCCTGACCTTCGGCGAGGTCAAGGGCAAGCTGACCCTGGCGGCGGGCCCCAACAATCCGGTCGGCTCGACCTGGATCGACCTGACCAAGGACACCTACGGCATCCACGGCACGCCCGATCCCAAACTGATCAACAAGCGCGCCTCGCACGGCTGCGTGCGGCTGACCAACTGGGACGCGGCGCAACTGGGCGCGGCGGTCCAGAAGGGGGCCAAGGTGGTGTTCCTCGGGCGGCCTCGACCTGAGGGCCGTCAGCGGTCGCGGAAGGTCGCGCGGGTCGATTGCACAACGAGACCCTCTCGGCTAGGTTTCGCATCAAAGCGGCCCCGCGCCGCGCGCCGCCGACGAGTCCCGCCATGAAGATCGAACGCCTGCCCCCCGTTGTCACCTCCCTGGGCCACACCAACCACCCCTACATGACCGGCGCCTGGACGCCGCTGCATGAGGAGGTCAACGCCTGGGACCTCGAGGTGCTGGAAGGCGCGATTCCCACCGACCTGGACGGGGTCTATCTGCGCAACACCGAAAACCCGGTGCACGCGCCGCTGGGCCGCTATCACCCGTTCGACGGCGACGGCATGGTCACCAGATCGCGTTCAAGGACGGTCAGGCCACCTATCGCAACCGCTTCATCCGCACCCGCGGCTTCGAGGCCGAGCAGGAGGCGGGGGAAAGCCTGTGGGGCGGTCTGGCCGACGGGCCGGGAACCTCCAAGCGTCCGGGCTTCGGCGCCCATGGCGGCCTGAAGGACACCGGCAGCACCGACATCGTCGTGCATAACGGCGAGGCCATCGCCACCTTCTACCAGTGCGGCGAGGCCTATCGGCTGGATCCCCTGACCCTGGAAAACCTCGGCGTCGCCGCCTGGGCCCCGCTGGACGGCGTCTCGGCCCACCCCAAGGTCGACGAGGAAACCGGCGAGCTGCTGTTCTTCAACTATTCCAAGTACGCGCCCTACATGCATTACGGCGTGGTCGACGCGACGGGCAAGCGCACGACCTATCAGGCCATCGACCTGCCGGGCCCGCGCCTGCCGCACGACATGGCCTTCACCCAGAACTACTCGATCCTCAACGACCTGCCGGTGTTCTGGGACGCGGCCCTGCTGGAGCGCGACATCCACGCCGTGCGCCTGCACAAGGGCGTGCCCTCGCGGTTCGGCATCCTGCCGCGCCATGGCGGGCCGGTGCAGTGGTTCGAGGCCGCCCCGACCTATGTCCTGCATTGGCTCAACGCCTATGAGTACGGCGACGAAGTGGTTCTGGACGGCTACTTCCAGGAAAACCCGACCCCGCGCCCGCTGGAAGCCGCCCCCGATGGCCACGGCCACCTGATGGCCTATCTGGACGAGCACAGCTTCCGGCCGAAGCTGCACCGCTGGCGCTTCAACCTGAAGACCGGCGAGACCACCGAGGGCCATCTGGACGACCGCATTCTCGAGTTCGGGATGTTCAACCAGCACTATGCCGGCAAGCCCTATCGCTACGCCTATTCGACCACCGCCAAGCCCGGCTGGTTCCTGTTCAACGGCTTCGTCAAGCACGACCTGGAAACCGGCGAGAGCTGGTCGATCCAGCTGCCCGAGGGCCGCTACGCCAGCGAGGCGCCGTTCGCGCCGCGCGTGGGCGCGACGTCAGAGGACGACGGCTATCTGGTCAGCTTCATCATCGACGAGAATACGGGCACGTCGGAATGCGTGCTGGTCGACGCCAAGCGCTTCGAGGTCGTCTGCCGCATCGCCCTGCCGCACAAGCTGAGCAGCGGCACGCATAGCGTCTGGGCGGGACGCGAGATGCTGCGGGGTTAAAGCCCACCGGAGCCCCCTCCGGCCCTCTGGGCCACCTCCCCCAAGGGGGAAGGATTTACGCGGATCAGATGCTCCCCCTCTGGGGGAGCTGTCGCGGAGCGACTGAGGGGGTTCAGCCCTTCTTCGGAAACCACGGCACGAAGCTCGAGGTGCGCTGCACATAGGCCTCGTAGTCCGGACGCTTGCGGCGCATGCGGCCCTCGACGGTCGGCACCCCGCTCCACTTGGTCAGCAGGAAGGTCATCAGGACCGGAGCCGGCAGGGTCCAGAGGCCCTGCGGGGTCTGGGCGGCGATCAGCCAGAGGCCCCACCAGACGCAGGCGTCGCCGAAATAGTTGGGGTGGCGGGTAAAGCGCCACAGGCCCTTGTCCATCACCTTGCCGGCGTTGTCGGGCTTGGCCTTGAACGCCGTCAGCTGGGCGTCGCCGATGGTTTCGAACAGGATGCCGATCACCGCGATCGCCGCGCCGACATAGGCCAGGGCGCCCAGCGGCGCGGCTGAGCCATGGCCCAGCTGCACCGGCAGGGCGATGATGAACTGCAGCAGGAACTGCAAGGCGAAGACCAGCAGGAACGAGGCCTTGGCGAAGCTCCAGCCGCGTTCGCTCTGGGCGTGGGCCATCATGGTCACGTAGCGGCGATCAGGGCCATTCTTGCGCCAGCGCCACAGCAGGTAGCCGCCCAGCCGCAGGGCCCAGACGGCGCACAGGATCAGCAACAGGTTGCCGTGCGGTGTCGGCCCCATCTGCAGCCACGAGGTCAGGGCGATCAGGCCCATGCCCAGACCCCACCAACTGTCGATGAAGCTGACATCCTTCAGCTTCAGGCCGATCAGCCACAGGCCGACAAAGGCGGCTGCGGAGACGGCGGCGTTGATCAGGAGGAGTTGGATGAGCGGGTGCATGGGCGTCCGAGTGTTGAGGTCAAACAGATACGGTCGGTGTGGCGAAATAGATCCTCCCCTCCGAAGAGGGAGGAGACCGAAGGTCGGAGGGGGAAGACGCAGAGCGCCTGTCCAGACTTCCCCCTCTGTCGCCTTCGGCGACACCTCCCCCGTCAGGGGGAGGATCTGGGGGCTAAAGCCCCACGACGAAACTCACGGTCGTGGTGGTCGACCCGCCGATGTTCAGGGTCTGCACCGTCTTGGCGCCGTCGACCTGATAGTCGCCGGCCGTGCCGGTGACCTGCTTGAAGGCGTCCAGGGTCATGCGGACGCCTGTGGCGCCGACCGGATGGCCGGCCCCGATCAGGCCGCCGGACGGGTTGATCGGCAGGCGGCCGCCCATGGCGATCGAGCCGTCCTCGATCGCCTTCCAGCTCTCGCCCGGCGCGGTCAGGCCCAGATGGTCGATGGCCATGTATTGGGTGGCGGTGAAGCAGTCATGGGTCTCGACGGCGTGCACCTGGGACAGGTCGGTGATCCCGGCGCGGGTCCGGGCGTCCTCGATGGCGCGGCGCACCTGCGGGAAGACGTAAGGCTGGTCGCGGCTGTTCTCGATCTTGCGGGCATAGCTGATCGGAGCCGAGCGATGGCCCCAGCCCTGAAGGCGCGGCAGGCTGTCCAGCGCGATCCCGCGCTTGTCGGCATAAGCTTTGGCGCGTTCGGCCGAGGCCAGGAACACCACCGCCGCGCCATCGGTGACCTGGCCGCAGTCCTGCTTGCGGGTGCGGCCCTCGACCACCGGATTGGTCTCGTCGTTTTCGGTGAAGGCCTCGGGACCGAAGCGCCAGTCGCGGGTCTGGGCGTTAGGATTGCGCCGGCCATTGGCGAAGTTGAGCTCGGCGATGGCCATCAGATGCTCGTACTTCAGGCCATAGCGGCGGTCATATTCGTCGGCCAGGTCGGAAAAGGCGCGCGGCCACAGGAAGCGGGCGTCCTGGAATTCGTGGCCGGCCCAGGCGGCGCTGCCTAGGTTCTCGGCCGCCTTCTGGCCGGGCACATTGCGCATCTGCTCGATGCCGACGACGCAGGCCAGGTCGTAGCGGCCGGCCTCGATCTCGGCGCTGGCGGCCAGGATGGCGACGCTGCCCGAGGCGCAGGCGGCCTCGTGGCGGGCGGTGGGCAGGCCGTCGAGGGCGGGATGAACCTCGCCGAAGAAGCCGCCCAGCAGCCCCTGGCCGACAAACAGCTCGCCGGCGAAATTGCCGACATGGCCGGTCTGCAGATCGGTCGCGTCCAGGTCGACGGCGGCCAGGCCCTCGCCGACCACCTGGCCGAAGGCGTCGGCCATTTCGAGACCCTGACGGGCCCAGTTGGCCGAGAAGTCGCTTTGCCAGCCGCCGAGAATATAGACCATGACCGTCCCCCACGCCCGGCCGGCTGCGGTCCGGCTCTGTCAGTCCTATTATACTAGTGACTTGGCGGGGCGCAATGGAGGGGCGCGGAACCCTAGAGCCAGAGGCCCTGAGCGCTGATCCCGTCGCCCCAGAATCCCGGGGCCGGGGCCGTGAGGCGTCCACTGGCCACGCGGCAGCCGCCCGGATGGTCGCGGGCGATCCACCAGGGGCCGTCGAGGTCGGCGAAGTCGCAGGCCCCGGCCAGATGCAGGGCCGGCGCGATGGCCAGGGACGAGGCGACCATGCAGCCGGTCATCAGGGTGAAGCCCAGCGCCTTGGCCTGGGTCAGCAGAGCGATGGCCTCGGTCAGGCCGCCCGACTTGTCGAGCTTGAGGTTCACGGCGCGATAGCGGCCGCGCAGGGCCGCCAGGTCGGCGGCCACATGCACCGACTCATCGGCGCAGATCGGATAGGGCGGATCATAGCCGTCCAGGGCCGCGTCGGCGTCGGCCGGCAGGGGCTGTTCGATCAAGGCGATGTTGAGGTCCGACAACAGCGGCTGCAGCCCCTTGAGGGTTGCGAAGTCCCAGCCCTCGTTGGGATCGACGATCAGGCGGGCCAGGGGCGCGGCCCCGGCCACGGCGCGCAGTCGGGCGGCGGGATCGTCGGCCGACAGCTTGACCTTGATCAGCGGCGCGTCGGCGACGGCGCGGGCGGCGGCGGCCATGGCCTCGGGGGCGTCCAGGCTGACGGTCACGGCGGTGATTAGCGAGGGCGGAACGATCAGGCCGGTCAGGGCCGCGACGCTGGTCGCCTCGCGTTTGGCCCGCAGGTCCCACAGGGCGCAGTCCAGGGCGTTGCGGGCCGCGCCGGCGGTCAGCAGCGCCAGGGCCGCGCCGTCCAAGGCGCCGTCCTCCAGCGCCCGCGCCGCCGGGGCCAGCTGGGCGATGACGCTGTCGGAGGTCTCGCCATAGCGGGCATAGGGCACGGACTCGCCCCGTCCGACATGGTCGCCGTCGGAGACGGTGACCACCACCACATCGGCGGCGGTCTTGACCCCGCGTGAGATCCGGAACGGGGCGGTGAGAGGATAGCTGACGGGGGCGATCGTGACGGCGCGCTTCATGTCCCCTGGCTTGTCACCGTTTCGGGCGTTTGGCGAGGGGCGCGCGCGCCGGGGTCAGCGGGCGAACCGCCGGATCGGCGAGTCGGCCCGCCGCGTGCGGAACACCTGGATGGCCAGGCGGGGCCGCACCACGAACAGCCCGGCCAGGACCAGCAGCACAAGGCCATAATGCGCCGCCCCGACCAGCCCGCCGGGACGTCCCGGCCGGACGGCGCGGGGGTGAAGACGGTCGGCGACAGGGCGAAATCAGTCATGGCTTCCTCCGGGAACCTCCAGACCCTGAAGGCTCCCTGCGCCACAAACGGACGTATGGCGCCGGCCGGGCGAATCCCTATCTGTCGCTCACGCGTTAGACCTGTTCACCCAAAGCGAGTTGTCCGGATGTCCAAGCCCATCACCGTCACCATTCCGCACCAACTGGGCGTCGCCGAGGCCCGGCGGCGCATCGAGGAGGGCTTCGAGAAGCTGGGCGCCCAGGTCCCCGGCGGCATGGGCGATGTGCAAAAGCACTGGACCGGCGACACCATGACCTTCTCGGCCCTGGTCATGGGCCAGACCATCAGCGGCTCCCTGGCCATCCTGGCCACGGCCGTCAATCTGGAGCTGGTGCTGCCTGGCCTGCTCGGCATGATCGCCGGCAAGATCAAGGGCCAGATGCAGAAGCAGGGAACCCTGCTGCTCGAAAAGAAGTAGCGCCCGGCCCCTCAGCTCTTGGGCTTCGCCTTGGGCTTGGGCTTGGCCTTGGTCGCCGCGGTCTTGGCGGGCTTGCCGGGCGCCGGCTTTGAGCCCGCCTTGGCGCGGGCCGCTTGGCCGCGGGCTCGGCCGCCGTCTTCGGGGCTTGCACGGCCTTCGCCCTGGAGGCGGCGCGGCCCCGGCGCGCGGCGCGTTCGGCGACGACCCTCTGCAGCGCGTCGGTCGCCGTCTTGGCGGTTTCGATGCAGCGCTCGTGGAACACATGCAGTTCCTGGTCGCTCAGCCGTTCGATGCCGACGAAGTCGTTCTCGGCCGCGAGGTCAGGATCAGTTCGTCGAGCTTGGTCTGCACCGCCTCGCCGTCGCGGTTCTGGGTGTTCTGGATCAGGAACACCATCAGGAAGGTGACGATCGTGGTGCCGGTGTTGATCACCAGCTGCCAGGTCTGGGAGAACTTGAAGATCGGGCCGGTGACCGCCCAGGCCAGCACCACCAGCACGCAGACAATGAAGGCTCCGGGACTGCCGGTGATGCGCGCCGTGGCCGTCGCGAATTTCGCGAAAAGCTTGTCCATGTTCACCCTCGTGATCATGGCTATAATGCCGAACGGGCCGTGTCGTTTCGCCGCCGTCGCGCGTTAAGAGCCAATGTTCAATCCCTATACGACCTTTCTGCTCGGCCTGGGCGTGGTTGTGCTGCTGGTCGCCTGGCTGCCCCTGGCTCTGCGCCGCCTGCCCCTGTCCCTGGCCATCCTCTGCGTAGCCATCGGCGTGGTGGTGTTTCACAGCGGCGCCCTGCCCTTCCGGCCCAATCCCCTGCGCTTTTCGACCCTGACCGAGCACCTGACCGAACTGGTGGTCATTGTCTCGCTGATGGGGGCCGGGCTGAAGATCGACCGGCGGCTGGGTTGGCGACGCTGGGAGTCGTCGTGGCGGCTGATCGCCATCACCATGCCCCTATCCATCGCCGGGGTGACCCTGATGGGCGTCTATGGCCTCGGCCTGGGACTGGCCTCGGCCCTGCTGCTGGGCGCGGTCCTGGCCCCGACCGATCCGGTCCTGGCCTCCGACGTCCAGGTCGGGCCGCCCCGGTCCGGCGAGGACGGCGAGACCCGCTTCGCCCTGACCTCCGAGGCCGGCCTCAATGACGGCTTCGCCTTTCCCTTCGTGCACCTGGCCATCCTTCTGACGGCGGCCGGCGGCATGGCCAACTGGGACCTGCTGGGCCCCTGGCTGCTCATGGACGTCGGCTGGCGGATCCTGGCCGGGATCGGGGTCGGCTGGCTGGTCGGCAAGGCCCTCGGCTGGGCGACCTTCAAGGCCCCGCGCGCCCGGCTGTCGGGAACCGGCGACGGCCTGGTCGCCCTGGGCGCCACCCTGGTGGCCTATGGCCTGACCGAAGCGGCCCACGGCTACGGCTTCCTGGCGGTGTTCGTCTCGGCCCTGACCCTGCGGGCCTCGGAGCGCGACCACGCCTTCCACGAGGCCATGCACGACTTCGCCGAGCAGGTAGAGCGGCTGCTGATGCTGCTGGTCCTGGTCCTGCTGGGCGGGGCCGTGGCCTCCGGCCTGCTGGCCCCCCTGACCTGGAAGGACGCCGCCTTCGGCCTGGCCCTGCTTCTCGTCGTCCGCCCCTGGCCGGCTGGATCGGCCTGATCGGCGCGCCGCATTCACGCCGCGAGCGGGCCCTGGTGGCCTTCCTCGGCATTCGCGGCATCGGTTCGTTCTACTATCTGGCCTACGCCCTCAACCATGGCCGGTTCGAGACCTGGACCGCCTGTGGGCGATCACCGGCTTTGTGGTGCTGGGCTCGATCCTGATCCATGGCGTGACCTCGACGCCGCTGATGAAGCGCATCGACGACTGGCGGTTCGCGGCCCCGGACCGGCGGCGTCCGCCGGAATAGCGCTACATCCGGCGGTCGTCGAAGTCGTGCCGGCCGGGGCTGAGGATCTGGCCCTGCTCGGCCTTGTGGTAGAACTG